>NZ_JBQJIK010000032.1:0-81888 GCF_052078665.1 Inquilinus sp. CA228
GGCGACCCCGGCACCGCGGTCTACGCCGCCCATCGCGACACCCATTTCCGGGTCCTGCGCGACGTCAAGCCGGGCGACGAGATCGACATCACCCGCCGCGACGGGCGCCGCGTCACCTTCAAGGTGACCGGCACCCGGGTGGCGGTCTGGGACGTCTCAGGCATCGACCCGCGGGCGCCCGGCCGCAACCTGGTGCTGGCCACCTGCTGGCCGTTCGACGCCACGACCCGCGGCCCCTACCGCTACCTGGTGGAGGCGGAGGAGGTCCGGCAGCCCGGTCCGGCGGGCGCGGTGGTCGCCGAGGCGGCTCCGTGAGGTCAGCGGCGCCACCGTGGGCGGCCATAACCCCGTCGCCTCTCCCCGCCCGGCCGGATACAGTGC
Source organism: Inquilinus sp. CA228 (assembly GCF_052078665.1). Lineage (NCBI taxonomy): Bacteria > Pseudomonadati > Pseudomonadota > Alphaproteobacteria > Rhodospirillales > Rhodospirillaceae > Inquilinus > Inquilinus sp. CA228. The sequence continues at coordinate 382 of NZ_JBQJIK010000032.1, forward strand.
GGCCAGCGCGAGGAGGCGACGGGTTGGCGACAGAGGCGGAGACCACAACGGATCGGCGCGCCGCCGGCACCCACCGCCGCACCATCCCGCTGTCCGGCACGCTGGCCGTGGTCATGGCCGGGCTGGTGGCGCTGACCGCGGTCGACGTGCTGGCCGTGTTCTGGTTCATGACCGCCGGCACCACGCGCGACCTGCTGGCCCGGGCGGCGCAGCTCGGCCTCGATTCGGTCCAGGCCCGGATCGCCGACCGCTTCACCCCGGTCGAGGACCAGCTCGCCTTCCTGGCGCGCGAGATCGCGGCCGGGCATACGGATGACGGCGCGGCGCTGGACCGGTTGATGACCGGCGCCCTGGCCGGCACGCCCCAGGTCCGGGTCCTGTCCCTGACCGGCCTCGACGGCGCGATCCGCGGCGTCACCCAGGGCCCGCACGGCGTCTTCACCTTCACCGACACCATCCACCGGGACGACGAACGGCAGGAGATCGAGACGGCGCGCGGGCGCCGGGACGCCTATTGGGGGCCGGTCCATTTCGTGCCGGCGGAGGTGATGCGCACCTCGGTCGCCAATCTGCACCGGCCGGTCCATGCCGACGACCGCTTCGTCGGGGTGTTGACCGCCACGATCACGGTCGATGCGCTCTCCGACCATTTGCGGACGATCGCGGAGGCCAATCCCGGCACCACGCCCTTCATCCTCTACGGCCCCGACCGGGTGCTGGCGCATCCCGCCATGGCGACGCAGCGGCCGGCGCTGTCGCCCGAGCATCCCCTGCCCTCGCTGGACGAGGTCGGCGACCCGTTCCTGGCGGGGCTGTGGACCGAGGCGAAGCGCGAGACGGTGGGCGAGATCGACCTGGAGGCTCGCGTCGTGCGGCTGGGCGACGATGGCCGCGTCATCCTGACCCGCACGGTCGAGGGCTACGCCCCAAGGCCGCTGATCGTCGGCGTCGAGGTGCCGGTCGAGGTGCTCGACAAGCCGACCGACGACCTGCTGCGCGCCGCCCTGGCCGGGCTGGCGGTGCTGGCGATCGCCATCCTGGTCGCCATCGTCGTCAGCCGCGCCATCGCCCGGCCGGTCGGCGCCATGGCGCGGGAGGTGCGCGCCGTCGGCTCGCTCGACTTCGCCGCCCTGCGCCCGCTGCCCGGCAGCCTGTTCTCCGAGCTGAACGAGCAGGCCCGCGCCTACAACACCATGCTGACTGGGCTGCGCTGGCTCGAGACCTATGTGCCGAAGGCGCTGGTGCGGCGCCTGCTGCGCGGCGGCGGCGCCATGCCGTCCACCGAGCGGGTGGTGACGGTGATGTTCACCGACATCGTCGACTTCACCGCCACGGCCGAGCGGATGCCGGCGGCCGAGGTCGCGGCCCTGCTGAACGCCCATTTCGACCTGCTGGGCCGCTGCGTCGAGGCCGAGGACGGCACCATCGACAAGTTCATCGGCGACTGCGTGATGGCGTTCTGGGGCGCCCCGGACGACCAGCCCGACCACGCCGACCGGGCCCTGCGCGCCGCCCGCGCCATCGCCGCGGCCGTGACGGCGGACAATGCCGCCCGGCGCGGCTGCGGCCTGGCGCCGCTGCGCGTGCGGATCGGCCTGCACAGCGGCCCGGTGGTGGCCGGCAATATCGGCATGAGCGGCCGGTCGGGCTACACCATCGTCGGCGACGCGGTGAATCTCGGCAACCGGCTGGAGCAGCTGGGCAAGGCGGTGGCGCCAGCTGACGAGGTCGTGGTGCTGGCCAGCGGCGAGACGGTAGAGCTGGCGGCCGGCGACCGGTCGGACCTGCGCAGCCTCGGCCCCCACGCCGTCCCGGGACGGCGGACGGAGATCGAGATCTTCCGGCTGGAGGGTCCGCCTCCGCCCGGTTCCCACTGAGGCCCGCCATGCTCGACCACGTCTCGATCACCGTCTCCGACCTGGCCGCGGCGGAGCGCTTCTACGACGCGGTGCTGGCGGCGCTCGGCATCGCCAAGGTCGGAATCCTTCCCGCCGAGGCCTGGATCGGCTATGGCGAGCGCAGCGACGCCGACCATCCGGAGCGCAGCTATCTCTCGATCCGGCTCGGCCCGCGGCCGGACGACGCGCCGCGCCGCCACTGGTGCTTCAGGGCGCCGAGCCGGGCCGCGGTGGCGGCGTTCTGGCGCGCCGGCCAGGCCCATGGCGGCCGCGACAACGGCGCCCCGGGCCTGCGGCCGGAGTACCACCCGAGCTACTACGCCGCCTTCCTGCTCGACCCCGACGGCAACCGGATCGAGGCGGTGTGCCACCGGGTGGGGTGAGCCGCCGTCGAATCGGATTGCCAACTGCCAAGCTCGAAGCAGAGCGCGGCACGCGGCCAAGAATAGCGGCAGAGGGCGGGGACCGGTCCTTCCGGAGGGTACGGCAAGACATCCGGATCGCGCGAAAAAGCCGACATGGCATCGCTGTCCCGGCGGCATCCCTCAACGCTCGACTGTATCGACCAACCCGGCTGCGACATCGCGTGAACATTCCTCGAGATCCTGTATCACGCGCCGCCGATCGGCCCGGCGTCTCACGAGAGCGGTTTCCACGGGAGGAACGCCGATCTCGACGTATCGGATTGCCGGATTCGAATAGTAACGCTCCACGCGTTCGCCAACGATGACGACGGCCTCGCCGGATTCGACGACCGCAAGGCATTCCCTGATCGTCGTGACGACCGGCCCTCGCGCGATCGCCCGCCCGGATGGAGTGTGGTCAGGGAAATGAATCGCCGCCCACGCGCCCAGCTGATGATTGTCCGGCAATGTCGGCAAGGTCTCGAGCGCAAGCTCCTCCGGATCGATCATCTCACGGTCGCAAAGCCTGTGATCGGCAGGCACGACCAGCTTCTTCTTCTCTTCGAACAGGACCGCGCATTGCACCAGGCCGTCATGGGACAGCGGCAGCCTGCAGAACGCCGCGTCGACCTTGCCGATTGCAACCGCCTCGAACTGGTCCAGCAGCGAAAGCTCCACCCAATCGATATCGATGTGGAACTTGCTCCGGAGATGCCGGACAAACGGCAAGGTGTACTCGTAGAGACCGCCACCGAGAAAACCGATCCGCAGCCGGCTTGACTGGCCCAGGGCGGTCTTCCTGCAATCGTCCAGCGTGGCGCGGAGGACCAGGGCGGCGGGTTCGACGCCGAGGCGGAACTTCTCGCCAAGGGGCGTCAGTTGAACCCGCCTGCTCGTTCTGACGAAGAGCTGTCCGCCAACCTCCTTCTCCAGTGAATTGATCGCTTCGGAGACGGAGGATTGGGCGAGAGACAATCTCTTTGCTGCCCTTCCGAAATGTAGATCCGTAGCGACCGCCAGGAAGCAGTCGATCTGCCGCAGTTCCACGCCCATCCTCACGTCAACCGATTGATCGGGTGCGCCGATTATGGACAAGCTTATGCCTCGGGCAGGGGCGCGACAACTTACATGATCATTTCCCATCAGATGGCAAGAGAAGATTGATCGGAAATGCCGATCGAATGCGTGCCCATCGGCGCTTGATAGCAGGGTCCGCAGCCAAAATATCTGTGACCAGCGACGCGACCGGTGGAGAGAAGGCACGATGGGCAGATTGCAAGGCAAAGTGGCCGTCATCACGGGCGGCACTCAAGGTATCGGCCTGGCCACGGCGAAGCTTTTCGCCGGCGAGGGGGCTCATGTCTTCATTACCGGTCGCCGCCGGCAGGAACTTGAAGACGCCGTGGCGTCCATCGGCGACGCCGTCACGGGCGTTCAGGCCGACGTCCTGAACCTGGCCGACCTCGATCGTCTTTACGAGAGCGTCAAGACGAAGGGCCGGATCGATGTCCTGTTCGCCAATGTCGGGCTGGGCGGATTTGTCCCGCTGGGAAGCATCACCGAGGAGTATTACGACAGGACCTTCGACACGAACGTGAAGGGACTGCTCTTCACAGTTCAGAAGGCGCTGCCGCTGCTGAACGACGGCGCGTCCATCATCCTGACCGGTTCCGCCGCGGCCGCCAAAGGCACCCCCAATTTCGGCGTCTACGCCGCGAGCAAGGCGGCCGTTCGCTCATTCGTGCGAACCTGGACCGCCGAGCTGAAGGACCGGCGCATCCGCGCGAACGTCCTCAGCCCCGGGCCCGTCGTCACGCCGCAGGTGGCGCTCCAGCCGCCCGAAGCCATTGCCCGCATCGTGTCCACGGTGCCGATGGGCCGGATGGCGGAACCCGAGGAGATCGCCAGGGTCGCACTCTTCCTGGCCTCGGATGACTCCAGCTTCGTCACCGGGATCGAACTGTTCGCCGATGGCGGCAGAGCCCAGGTCTGACGGTCGCCAGTCAGCGGCAACACCGGTCCCAACACGGAGACACCCATGTCGCGCATCATCAAGTTTGCGAAGGCCGGCGGCCCGGAAGTCCTCGAATTCATCGAAACGCCAGTCCCCGCTCCCGGTCCGCATGAAGTTCGCATCAGGGTCAAAGCCATCGGCATCAACCGTGCCGAATCCATGTGGCGCAACGACGAGTATGTCGGGCGCGTCACATTTCCCGCGGGGCTGGGATACGAAGCAGCCGGCATCGTCGATGCCGTGGGCGAGGCCGTCGCGAACGTCGCCGTGGGGGACGTCGTCAGCACGATTCCAGCCTTCTCATTCTACCAATACTACACCTACGGCGAGGTCGTTCTGGTGCCCGACCATGCCGTCGTGAAGCACCCGGCAACGCTCTCGTTCGTCGAGGCCGCGTCCATCTGGATGATGTTCATCACGGCCTATGGCGCGCTCATCGTCGACGCCCAGGTGAAACCGGGCGACTTCGTGATCATTCCCGCCGCGTCCAGCAGCGTCGGCCTGGCGGCGATTCAAATTGCCAACCACGCCGGCGCCATTCCCATCGCACTGACGCGCACGTCAGTGAAAAAGCAGCGGCTGCACGAGGCTGGCGCACCGCATGTCATCGCGACACGAGAGCAAGACATGGTCGCCGAAGTGATGCGCATCACGAACGGGGATGGCGCACGCATCGCCTTCGATCCCGTGGGCGGCAACGACTTTCCCAAGCTGGTTTCAGCCCTGGCCAATCTGGGCACCATCTACATCTACGGCGCACTCAACGAAGGGGCCACGCCGCTGCCGGTGCTGGAGATGATCCTCAAGATGCCGACGGTGAAGGGATACAGCCTGCGCCGGGTCATGGGCGACGGGGCCCACCGGGCGGAGGCCGTGAACTACGTCGTCAAGGGCCTCGCGAGTGGCGCGCTCAAGCCGGTGATCGATCGCATATTCACGTTCGACGAGATGGTGGACGTGCACCGCTATCTGGAGAGCGGCGACCAGTTCGGAAAGATCGTGGTGACGGTGTGAGCACCGCGCGACGCGTCAATCAGCCCTTGATCGCCGGGTGCCCTTCAATTGCGGCCGAACAGGAGCAAACACCATGCCTGCGCCCTACACCGGCGGATGCCAATGCGGCTCCGTGCGTTATCGATTGACGATGGAACCGATGCGCGTGGCCGCCTGCCATTGCAGGGAATGCCAGCGTCAATCCGGCAGCGCCTTCGGCATGGCCATGCCGGTGCCGAGAGACAGCCTGACGGTGACCGGCCCGACGAAGCAGGTCATGCGGATCGCCGACAGCGGCAACCAGGTGACGGGTGTGTTCTGTCCCGAATGCGGCGTCCGCATCTATCATGTCCTGCCGTCCGCACCGGATGTGCTTTCCCTCAAGCCCGGCACTCTCGATGACACGAGTTGGCTCCGGCCAGACCGCTTCATCTGGATGAAGAGCGCGCAGGGCTGGGTTCCCGTTCCCGACGGCGTCACAGCGCTCGAGGGCGGAACCTAGACACCGAGGTCCCGGCCCGGGAATCGCCGTGGCGTCGCCGGCTTGCCTTGCCGCCCGACCTCGCCGGTCTTCGCCGGCGTCCACCAGGACCAACGCGCCTGTGAAAGGTAGGACGATGCCCAGAGGATATTTCCTTGGTGAATTCGAAATCACCGATCCGGCCGCCTATGAGGCTTACCGCGTGAAAGTCCCGGATATCATCTCGGCGCATGGCGGCCGAATTCTCGTGCGCGGCGGAGAACCGCAACCGTTCGATGGCACCATGCCGCAACGCCGCTTCATTGTTGTCGAGTTCGACAGCCCGGACGCCGTGAGGGCTTTCTATTCCTCCGACGCCTATCAGGCGGTGCTGCCGTTCAGATTGAACGCCAGCACCAGCGATGGCTTCGCGTGCCTGCTGACCGGAGTCGAGTAGGTTGTCCGGCCCTCCGGAGCGTTGTCCGCTATTGGATCGCCGAGACATCCAGGGGCACTTCGCAACGGGAACCAGGCGGTGAATCCAGTCCCCTACAGCCCCACCGCCCCCGGCGGGGCCAGGGACAGGCGGCGGGCGGCGGCGATCAGGGTGTCGAGCAGCTCCTGCCGCCGCGCCTCCGGCGTATCCAGCGGGGTGACCAGGCACAGGGTCGCCACCGCTCGGGCGTCGTGGTCCACCACCGGGGCCGCCAGGCAGCAGGTGAAGCGGTCGACCAACTCCATGGTCACGGCGTAGCCGCGCGCCCGCGCCGCCTCGGTCTCGGCGACGAAGGCGGTGAGCTCGATCCGCTCGCCCGAGGGCAGCGTGAAATCCTCGTCCGGGATGAAATCGGCGATCCCGGCCGCGTCCAGATGCGCCACCAGCAGCCGGCCGGAGGCGGTCCAGGGGATCGGCAGCCGGATCCCGACCTCGGAGGTGATGCGGAAGGTGCGCCGCCCGGGCTCGTTCAGCATCACCACATACTGGCTGCCGTCGAGCATGCAGAACTGCGCCGTCTCGCCGGTCTCGGTGGCCAGCCCCAGCACCTCGCGCCGGGCCCGGCTCAGCAGGTCGACGCCGGCGACATAAGTCTGGGCGTAGTAGTGCACGGCACGGCCGAAGAACACCGCCCCGCCGTCGCCCACCGGCTCCAGGATCCGCGCCGCGGTCAGCCGGCCGACGATCTCGTACAGGGTCGAGCGCGGCGCGCCGATCGCCTTGGCCAGCTCGCCCATCCGCACCGGCCCGCGCCGCGCCTGCAGATGCTCCAGGATCGCCACCGCCCGGTCGATGCCCCGCTCCCGGCTGGTTGCCATGGACGCCCCTTCGCTGCGTTGGATTGCATTCGCCCCAAGCCGAGCCTATCGTATCGATTGTCCGACATACAAGATCATTGTCCGATATACCGGACAAGAAACATGGAGGCTGAGATGCGCATCGTGACCCGCACGCTGCTTTCGGTCAGCGCCGCCACCTTGCTGCTGGGCACCGCCGCCGGCGCCCTGGCGGCCGACAAGCTCCAGGAGGTGCTGAGTCGCGGCAAGCTGATCGTCGGCACCGGCAGCACCAACCCGCCCTGGCACTTCAAGACCGAGCAGGGCGACCTGGCCGGCTTCGACATCGACATGGCGAAGATCATCGCCAAGGGCCTGTTCAACGACCCCAGCAAGGTCGAGTTCGTGGTCCAGTCCTCCGATGCCCGCATCCCGAACCTGACCACCGACAAGGTCGACATTACCTGCCAGTTCATCACCGTCACCGCCGCCCGGGCGCAGCAGGTGAACTTCACCATCCCCTACTACCGCGAGGGCGTCGGCCTGCTGCTGATGAAGGACGGCAAGTACAAGAGCTATGACGAGCTGAAGGCCGCCGGCAGCGGCGTCACCATCTCGGTGCTGCAGAACGTCTATGCCGAGGCCATGGTGCATGCGGCGCTGCCGGAGGCGGCGGTCGACCAGTATGAGAGCACCGACCTGATGTACGAGGCGCTGAACTCCGGCCGGGCCGAGGCCGCCGCCACCGATATGTCGTCGCTGCGCTGGTTCATGAAGCAGAACCCGGACCGCTATCTCGACGCCGGCTATGGCTGGAACCCGCAGACCTATTCCTGCGCCGTCAAGAAGGGCGACCAGGACTGGCTGAACTTCGTCAACACCGCGCTGCACGAGGCGATGACCGGGGTCGAGTACGACACCTACGCCGCCTCCTTCGAGCAGTGGTTCGGCCAGCGCCCGCCGGCCCCGGCCATCGGCTTCCCGACGGAAATGCGCTGAGAGCCCATCCGATAATGCTACTGGCGTGGCCGTCTGACGGCGGTTTCTGCGCTTCCGGTGCTCACGGACTCAAACGTCCGCTGCGCTCCGGTTCTCGAAACCACCGCCAGCCGACTCACGCCAGCGCATTCTCGAACGGGCTCTGTGCTCTGCACGGGGCCGAAAGGCACCAACGGAGACGCGGGTGAACTACCAGTTCAATTTCGGCGCGGTCTGGGCCAGCCGCGACCTGCTGCTGAGCGGCCTGGCGCTCGGGCTCGGCCTGGCGGTGGTGTCGATCCTGATCGGCTGCGTCCTCGGCCTGGTCGGCGCCTTCGCCGCCACCTCGCGCAGCCGGGTCGCCCGCGGCCTCGCCTCGGCCTACGTCACATTCTTCCGCAACCTGCCGATCCTGGTGATCCTGCTGTTCGTGTTCTTCGCCCTGCCGCGGGCGGGGATCCGCCTCGACAAGATCGACAGCTTCGTCGCCTCGCTGTCGGTCTATGCCGGAGCCTATCTGGTCGAGGTGTTCCGCGCCGGCATCCAGTCGGTGCCGAAGGGCGTGATCGAGGCCGGCACGGCGCTTGGCCTCAAGCCGATGCAGATCCGCCGCCTGCTGGTGGCGCCGCTGATGCTGCGCAACATCCTGCCGGCGCTGGGCAGCAACTTCATCTCGCTGTTCAAGGACACCTCGCTGGCCGCCGCCATCGCGGTGCCGGAGCTGACCTTCTACGCCCGCAAGATCAACACCGAGAGCTTCCGCGTGATCGAGACCTGGATGGTCACCAGCCTGCTCTACGTCGCCGCCTGCACCGTCATCGCCTACCTGCTGCGCCGGCTCGAGGCGCGGCTGCGGCTGCCCTGAGGAGCCGGCGATGGATGCCTTCCTGCAGCAGGTCTGGGTGGCGCGCTGGGCCCTGCTCGACGGAGCCTGGCTGACGGTGCAGATCTCGGCGCTGTCGATCGCCGCCGGCACCGTCTTCGGCGTGCTGGTCGGCCTGGCTCTGACCTATGGCGGCCGCACCCTGCGCTGGCCGGCCCGGCTGTTCGTCGACTTCGTCCGCGGCACGCCGGTGCTGGTCCTGGTGCTGGCCGCCTTCTACGTCCTCTCCGTCATCGGCATCCAGCTGACCGCGGTGCAGGCCGGCATCTTCGCGCTCGCCGTGTTCTGCAGCTCGCATGTCGGCGAGATCGTGCGCGGCGCGCTGCAGGCGATCCCGCCGGGCCAGACCGAGGCGGCGAAGTCGCTCGGCCTCAGCTTCCGCCAGACCGTGGTCCTGGTCCTGCTGCCGCAGGCGCTGCGCCAGATCCTGCCCAGCTGGGTCAACACCGGCACCGAGATGGTCAAGGCGTCGACCCTGCTGTCGGTGATCGGCGTCACCGAGCTGCTGCTGGCCACCAAGGAGGTGATCAGCCGCAACTACATGAGCCTGCAGTTCTATCTGCTGGCCGCGGCGGTCTATTTCGTCGTCAACTTCGCCATCGAGCGCCTCGGCAAGGCCCTCAGCCGCCGCGCCGCGCTGCGGTGAGGGCGCATGCCGGCGCCCCACTGCCGAAATCTTCGACATTCCGGCTGCAATTGCTTCAAATAAATATTACCGGTTTATGTACCGTCAAACCCGAGAGCCGATCTCGATCATTTTCTTTAATTTCATCGCATCAGAAAATAAGATTTCGCTGAACAGAATCCACTCACCATCCTGGCAAGATCGAGTCTATATAGACTTCGAATCGGCCGTGAAGTCAGACAGAAGCCGGCGAAACCTTTCAAGGCTCTCCGGCTCCGCCAGATTTCGTGGCCGTCCGTGGCCTTTGCCTTCGGCAGGGTCGCGTCCCGGTCGGGCGAGCGGCGGCCTCCGGGCCCCTGCCCCGCGACGGGCACCGTCTTCGGACATCGCGTGTGACATGCAAGGGGGACATGGACATGACTGCGACCAGCACCACCACCAACGGTTCCGACATCATCATCGGCACGCCTGGCGACGACACCATCGACGCCGGCGGCGGCAATGATGTGGTGAGCGGCGGCGGCGGCAACGACACCATCGACGGCGGCAGCGGCTTCGACGTGATCACCGGCGGCGCCGGCAACGACGTCATCGACGGCAGCGAAGGCTTCGACGTCATCGACGGCGGCGACGACAACGACTGGGTGCGCGGCGGCGAAGGCGCCGACGTCATCACCGGCGGGGCCGGCCGCGACAAGATCTCCGGCGGCGACGGTGCCGATGTGCTGGACGGCGGCGCGGGCAATGACCTGCTGCGCGGTGGCGCCGGCGCCGACATCCTCAGCGGCGGCGATGGCATCGACGTCGCCAGCTATGCCGAGAGCGGCGCCGCGGTCTCGATCAACCTGGCGACCCATGTGAACCATGGCGGCAACGCCGAGGGTGACGTGATCAGCGGCGACATCGAGGCGATCCACGGCAGCCGGTTCGGCGACACGCTGACCGGCGACGGTGGCGGCAACACCCTGCGCGGCCTGGCCGGCGACGACACGCTGACCGGGGCCGGCGGCGATGATCGGCTGGTCGGCGGCGCCGGCGCCGACCGGATCGAGGGCGGCACTGGCGCCGACACGCTGCTCGGCGACGACGGCGCCGATCGCTTCGTCTATGCCGCGGCCGGCGACACCGGCACCGGTTTCGACACCCGCGACATCATGGTCGACTTCTCTTCCACCGACGGCGACAAGATCGACCTGGCCGGGATCGACGCCGACGGCAATGCCGGCAACGGCGACACCGCCTTCAGCTTCATCGGCGGCGCCGCCTTCTCCGGCCAGGCCGGCGAGCTGCGCTTCGTCAATGACGGCGTGGTCTCCGTGGTCATCGCCGACATCGACGGCGACCGCCAGGCCGACCTGTCGATCGCGCTGATCGGCAGCGGTCTGACCCTGACCGCCGGGGACTTCGTGCTCTAGCGTCGGAGTGACACGAGCGACCTGATCGCGGCCGACGGCGGGCCGACGCTGGATCTGGACTTCCGGGACAGCGCCGGCCCGTCGCCGGCGACGACGCTGCCGGCACGCCACTGGCCGGCACGCCACTGGCCGGCCGGCAATAATTACATTTCGGTGAGTATTTCGATGCCCTGGAAGCGCTTCCGTCATAGGCAGCCGCGCAGATCGCTGCCGCTGCACATCAGGTCATTCTGATATTGATCAAAATCCTATCAACTTGCAGATATGAGCCTGAGAGGACGTATTCTCAGATATTTCAGGAATCTTTAACCTGCCTCTTCAAGAAATTCGTGGTTAGATGCCCAGTCGCGTATGCACAACGAGAGTGGCTGACATGTCGGTCATCGGGTGCACTGCAAGCCCCCGCAGCCAGGCGACAGCGCCGCCCATGCATACGCCACGAGGGCGCCCGTGCCGGTAATCGACGCAGCGTCTGGCCGCCCGGATCGCCGGAGTGCGGCAATCCACAACCGTGACCCTGCGCCGCAGACGTGGCGCGTCAGCACGAGAAGGGGAATGAACCATGGCCGTTATCAACGGAACCGCGGGATTTGATGCCCTCCACGGCACGAGCGATGCCGACACGATCAATGGTCTGGGTGGCAATGACTACCTGTACGGTGTTGGCGGGGCCGATGTGCTCAATGGCGGGGATGGTATCGACATGATCCGCTATGAGGCCTCGTCTGCCGCCGTCTCGATCAACCTCGCCACCGGCGCCGCAAGCGGCGGCGATGCCGTCGGGGACACCTGGACCGAAATCGAAGGTGCGGCCGGCAGCAACTTCGACGACACGCTTATCGGTGACGCCGGCAACAACGTGTTCTATGGCTTCGGCGGCGACGATACGCTCGATGGCGGGGACGGCGACGACGTCCTGGCCGGCACCGGGGGCGCGTCCGGCGTCGGGGGTGCGGATCGTCTCATCGGCGGCAACGGCATCGATACCGCAAGCTATGACGATCCGAACCTGACCTCCGGCGTCGAGATCAACCTCACCTCCGGAACCGGGTCCGGAGAGGCCGCGGCCGGGGATACGTTCTCCAGCATCGAGAATGTGTGGGGCTCCGCTCACGACGATGTGCTGATCGGCAGCGCGGATGCGAACACACTCGAAGGCCGAGCCGGCAACGACCAGATCATCGGCATGGAAGGCGACGATGTCCTGATTGGCGGTGCGGGCGACGATGAGCTGCATGGCAGCTGGGGAGCCGACACGCTCGATGGCGGGGACGGCATCGACGTCATCGCGTATCTCAACTCGGATGCCGCCGTCACGGTCAACCTCGCCACCGGCCAGGCAGAGGGCGGTTATGCCGCCGGGGACCAGTGGACCGGCATCGAAGGCGTGAGCGGCAGCCAGTTGAACGACATCCTGACCGGCGATGCGGCTGCAAACTCGCTCAACGGCCTTGAAGGAGAGGACCGCCTCGAAGGCGGCGCGGGCGCGGACACGCTCAATGGTGGAGCCGGCGACTTCGATGTAGCGCTGTACAGCGGCTCGTCTGCCGCTGTCGTGGTCGACCTTCTCGCCGGCACGGCCAGCGGGGGCGATGCGGCTGGAGATACCCTGACGGGCATCGAAGGCCTGACCGGCTCCGATCATGACGACCAGCTCCTGGGCGATGACCTCTCGAACGGCATCTATGGCGGCGCCGGCGATGATCTCCTGCGCGGTCGCGGAGGGGTCGACCTGCTCATTGGCGGGGACGGCGTCGACACCCTCGACGGCGGGGACGGCGAGGACGACCTCAGAGGCGACATCGGTGATGACGCGCTGCACGGCGGCGCGGGGGCCGATTCGCTCGATGGCGGGGACGGCATCGACACGGCCTTTTACGATGACTCTTCCGCCGCCGTGTCGATCAACCTCGCCACCGGCGTGGGCAGCGGCGGTGACGCGGCAGGGGATCAGCTGACCGCCGTTGAAGATGTGTGGGGCAGCAGCTTCGACGACACCCTGACCGGCGATGCGGCCGCGAACCGGCTCATCGGCGCGAGCGGAAACGACACCATCGACGGCGGTGCCGGCGCGGACTGGCTGATCGGTGGGGACGGCGCGGATGACATCACAGGCGGAGCCGGCGATGACGACCTGCACGGTGGTGCCGGAGCCGACATGCTCTATGGCGGGGACGGCGTCGACTCGATCTCCTATGAGCTGTCGTCCGCTGCCGTGTCGATCAATCTCGCCACCGGCGCGGCCAGTGGCGGTGATGCCGCCGGAGACCAGTTCACCGGCATTGAAATCGTGTGGGGCAGCGACTTCGACGACACGCTCGTCGGTGATGCCGGCAGCAATGAGCTCGATGGTTTCGACGGCGACGACCTGCTGCGCGGTGGCGCCGGGATGGACAACCTTATCGGCGGCGGTGGCGACGACCAGCTGGTCGGCGGCGACGGTGACGACCGGATCGAAGGCGGCGCGGGTGCCGACAGGCTGTTCGGTCAGGCCGGTGCCGACAGCTTCGTCTATGCCGCGGCCGGCGACACCGGCACCGGCTTCGACACCCGGGATGTCATTGCCGATTTCTCCTCCGCCGACGGCGACCGGATCGACCTCGGCGGTATCGATGCCGACGGCGACGACGGCAACGGCGATAGCGCCTTCACCTTCATCGGCGGCGACGCCTTCTCCGGCCAGGCCGGCGAGCTGCGCCTCGTCGACGACAGCGGGTCTGTGACCGTGGTCGCCGCCGACATCGACGGCGACCGCAATGCCGACCTGTCGATCGCGCTCATCGGCAGCGACCTGACCCTGACGGCCATGGACTTCGTGCTCTAGCCGGCCACACCGCAGGGCTCCTCCTCATTGCCGCCCAATCTTACCGATGGTAACTTACCTTTGGTAAATTCAATCCGGCCGAGGAGCCCATGTCCGTCGTCGCCCGCGAGATCCGCCTGAAATCCCGCCCCGAGGGCCTGCCCGGCCCGGAGAATTTCGAGCTGGCGGAACGGCCGCTGCCGGTGCCGCAGGCGGGGCAGCTGCTGGTCCGCACCCTGTGGATGTCGGTCGATCCCTATATGCGCGGCCGCATGGCCGACCGCCCCAGCTACATCCCGCCCTTCCGCCTCGGCGAGGCGCTGGAAGGCGCCGCGATCGGCGTGGTCGAGCAGTCCGGCGCCGAGGGCATCCGCCCGGGCGACCTGGTCAGCCATTTCGCCGGCTGGCGCGACCGGGCGCTGATCGATGCCGCTTCCGCCATCCCGCTGGACCCGGCCGGCGTGCCGGTGCAGGCCTGGCTCGGGCCGCTCGGCTTCCCCGGCCTCGCCGCCTATGTCGGGCTGTTGCGCCTCGGCAAGCCGAAGCCGGGCGAGACCGTGTTCGTCTCCGCCGCCGCCGGCGCGGTCGGCGCCGTCGCCGCCCAGATCGCCCGGATCCGGGGCTGCCGCGTCATCGGCTCCGCCGGCTCGGAGGAGAAGGTCCGCTGGCTGCGCGAGGAGGCCGGCCTCGACGCCGTGATCAATTACCGCAGCAGCGGCGACCTGACCCGGGCCCTGGCCGAGGCGGCCCCGGACGGCATCGACGTCTATTTCGACAATGTCGGCGGCGACCATCTCGACGCGGCGCTGGCCCTGGCCAATCCCTTCGCCCGCTTCCCGCTCTGCGGCATGATCGAGCGCTACAATGCCGGCGCCCCCCTGCCCGGCCCGCGCAATATCTTCCGGGTGATCGAGCGCAGCCTGACGCTGCAGGGCTTCATCGTCTCCGACCATCTCGACCTGCTGCCGGACTTCGCCCGCGACATGCGGCGCTGGATCGCCGAGGGCCGGATGCTCTGGCGCGAGACCGTGGTCGAGGGGCTGGAGCGCGCGCCCGAGGCCTTCATCGGCCTCTTCGCCGGGGAGAATTTCGGCAAGATGCTGGTCAAGCTGGCGGACCGATAGCGGAACAAAGCACGGGCACCGCGGGTTGCCTGACCCGTCCCGTCCTGCCTGAGAGCCAGATGACCCGCCGCCTCCTGCCGATCGCCCTCGCCGCCGCCCTGCTCGCCGCCGGTTGCACCAATATGAGCCGCGAGGCCCAGGGCACGCTGAGCGGCGCCGGCATCGGCGCGGCGGGCGGCGTTGCCCTGACCGCCCTGACCGGCGGCAGCCTGCTGGCCGGCGGCGTGATCGGCGCCGCGGCCGGCGGCGTGGCCGGCAACCTGAAGAGCAAAGGCTACTGGTGACCCAGCCCGGCGGAACCTCTCCCGCTTCTCATATCCGGACACGCAGCCCCTCCCCCGCGCGATCTATCATTTGATTCTCCTCCCGAAAGGAGGAAGACTAGTTTCGTCATTTCAGTCGGGAGGAAATAATGGCCCTAATATCCATTAAACCCCTGCTTGTCGGCGCCGTGCTGATCGCCGCCGCAGCCGCGATGCCGGCCCGGGCCGGGGATGTCCCGCTGGTCACCGGCGAGCACTGGAGCAAGGCGTCCGAGGCCGAGAAGAAGGCCTTCCTGGTCGGCGCCGCCAACGTCATCTCGGTCGAGTACGAGCTGCGCAAGGATGACCGCCGCGCCCGGCCGGGCATGATCAACGCCCTGATCACCAAGCTGGAGCCGATGTCGCTGACCGACATCTCCAGGGGCGTCGACGACTATTACGCCGCCCATCCGGACCAGCTGTCGCGGGCGGTGGTCGAGGTCATCGTCACCGACGTGGCCAAGGTCGAACCCCGGCGGAAATAGGGAGGGCGCGATGATGAAGCGGATTCTTCTGCCCGTGGCGCTGTGCGGCGCGCTGCTCGCCGGGGCCTGCAGCAACATGACCCGCGAGGAGCAGACCACGCTGACCGGCGGCGCGATCGGCGCCGCCGGCGGCGCCGCGATCAGCGCGCTCGCGGGCGGCAATGCCGGCGTCGGCGCCCTGATCGGCGGCGCGGCCGGCGCCATCGCCGGCAACCTGAAGGGCAAGGGCTACTGGTGACGCCGCGGCGCGGTCCGCCGCGCCGGCGGGCCGCGCCCGGCTCGAACAGCGACAGGAGGGAGAACGATGCGCGCGATGGTCGTGCTGGTGGCCCTGGCCGGGATCGGCCTCGCGGCGGGCGCCGCGAATGCCGGCGGGTGCAGACTCGAAGGCCTTGGACAGCGGGACTCCGCACTCATGGGATGCGTCGCGGTGGTGAAGCCGGTCGTGGTCGAGGCCAAGGGCAAAGGGAAGGGCAAGGGATAGGATCGATTTCCATCCCACCGAAACCTGTCCTTGACGCGAAGCCTTTTGCCCGCGATAGAGAAGCCATGTCCGTGATCGCATCCCGCATCGTCGTCAGACGCAGCCGCATCGCCATCGGCGGGACGCCTGGACTCTGTGTGCGCTGACCCCGGTCGACGCACCGATCCCATACAGCCCCGCCGGCAACGGACGGGGCTTTTTCTTGGCCGCATTCCCGGCTTGCCGCGCACCCCGTCCGCCCCTTTCAGATGGAGTCCGCAGCATGACCCAGAACATCTACGACAACCCCGCCTTCTTCGCCGAATACAGCCGGCTGCGCCGGTCGGTCGAAGGCCTGGACGGCGCACCGGAATGGCCCGCCCTGCGCGCCCTGGTTCCGGACCTCACCGGCCGCCGCGTGGTCGATCTCGGCTGCGGCTTCGGCTGGTTCTGCCGCTGGGCCCGGCAGGCAGGCGCCGCCGAAGTGCTCGGCCTCGACGTCTCCGAGAACATGCTGGCCCGCGCCCGGGCCACCGACCCGGACGGCGCCGTCACCTACCGCCGCGAGGACCTGGAGCGGCTGGCGCTGCCGCCAGCCGCCTTCGACGTCGCCTACAGCTCGCTGGCGCTGCACTACATCGCCGACCTGGAGGGGCTGCTGGCGCAGCTGCACCGGGCGCTGGTACCGGGCGGCCGGCTGGTGGCCTCGGTCGAGCACCCGATCTACTCCGCCCCGTCCGATCCGAAATGGCTGCGGGACGAGGCCGGGCGCGACGTCTGGCCGGTCGACCGCTACCTCGACGAAGGGCCGCGCGTCACCGACTGGCTGGCCAAGGGCGTGGTCAAGCGGCACCGCACCATCGGCAGCTATGCCGGGCTGCTGCTGCGGGCCGGCTTCACCCTGTCGCATCTCGAGGAATGGGCCCCGACCGCGGAGCAGATCGCCGAACACCCGGACTACGCCATCGAGCGCGAGCGCCCGGCATTCCTGCTGCTCGCCGCCGACCGCTGAGAGGCCCCATCATGATCCGCCCCCGCAGCCTGCCCTTCCTGGTCCTGCTCGCCGCCCTGGTCGCGCTGGGCGGGCTGGCGATCGACATGTATCTGCCGGCGCTGCCGACCATCGGGGCGGAGTTCGCGACCACGCCGGACCGGGTGCAGCTGACCATGAGCATCTACCTGCTCGGCTCGGCGGCCGGCCAGCTCGTGATCGGCCCCATGAGCGACCGCTTCGGCCGGCGGCCGGTGCTGATCGGCGGCTTCCTGCTGTTCGCGGCCGCCAGCCTCGGCGCCATGTCCGCCGGCTCGATCGGCGCCCTGATCGCCTGGCGCCTGCTGCAGTCGCTGGGCGCCGCGGTCGGCGGCGTGGTGGCGGTGGCGATGGTGCGCGACAGCTACCCGGTCGAGGGCGCGGCGCGGACCGTGGCCCATCTCAGCACCATCATCGGCCTGTCCCCCGCCGTCGCCCCCTTCATCGGCGGCGCGCTGCTGGAGGTCTTCGGCTGGCGCAGCATCTTCGCCGCCCTGGCCGTGGCCGGGGTGGCGCTGGCGGGCACCGTGGCCTTCGGCCTGGGCGAGACGCGGACGGCGGGCGTCCGGCCGCCGGCCAACCTGCTGGCCCAGCTGCTGCAGAGCTACGCCACGCTGCTGCGCGACCGCCGCTTCCTCGCCTATGTGCTGTGCGTGTCCTTCGCCTTCGCCGGGCTGTTCACCTTCATCGCCGGCTCGCCCTACGCCGTGATCGAGCATTGGGGCGTGCCGCCGGCCCGGTTCGGCTTCATCTTCGCCGTGCTGCCGATCGCCTTCATGGTCGGCGCCCAGCTCAGCGCCGCGCTCGGCCGCTGGCTGTCGGTGACCAGGCAGCTGTCGCTCGGCGTGCTGCTGTGCTGCGTCGCCGGCCTGGCGCTGCCGGCGCTCTATCTGCTCGACGGCGGGCTGGTCGCCTTCATGCTGCCGGTCGCGGCCTATGTCGTCGGCGTCGGCATCATCCTGCCGCAGGGCATCGCCTGCGTCATGGCCGACCACCCGCAGATCGCCGGCGCCGCCTCGGCGGTGGCCGGCTGCACCCAGCTCGCCCTCTCCGCCGCCACCGCGGCGCTGGCGGCGGCGCTGTCCGACGGCACGCCGCTGGCAATCGCCGTGACCATGGCGCTGGTCGCCCCCGCCGCGCTGCTGGCCGAGCGCATCGCCGCCCTCACCCGCCGCCCGCAGCCGGCCTGACCCGGGCCTGCGATACTCGCTTGACCGAATGTTCCGCCTATGTTCTTCTGTCTTCGTAAGAACATAAGAGGAACATCATGAGCGACTGGACCTTCATCCGCGAGACCGTGACCCTCACCCTGCTGTTCGGCATGTGCTACGGCCTGGCCGTGTTCGGCTACGCCTGGGGGCTCTGAGCCCGCTCTACCCGATCGCGGTCGGCTCCGGCGGCAGGGGGCGGGACTTGCCCTCGCCGTCGATCGCGACATAGGTGAAGGTGCCGTCGGTGACCTTGACCACGCTGTGGTCGGTGCGCCGCTGCACGAAGGTCTCGATCCGCACCTTCATCGAGCTCCGTCCGTTCGACACCAGCTCGGCATAGCAGGAGACGGTGTCGCCGATCCGCACTGGGGCCAGGAAGCTCATCGCGTCGACCGCCACCGTCGCCGTGCGGCCCCGTGCCCGCTCATGCGCCACCACCGCGCCGGCAAGATCCATCTGCGACAGCAGCCAGCCGCCGAAGATGTCGCCGTTCGGGTTGGCGTCTTTCGGCATGGCGATGGTGCGGAGGGCCGGCATCCCGGACGGCAGCAGCAGGGTGGTCACCGATGAAATCCTAGATTTGGTTACGCAGAAGGTCGGAAGCGTCTATATGATGGAGCCAGCCCGCAGTCCCACGAGAAGACCCCGAATCCGGATCATGGCAGATCTGTTCGAGCCCGGCACCAATTCCAATGGCCGCTACACCGCCAGCGACATCGAGGTCCTGGAGGGGCTGGAGCCGGTGCGCCGCCGGCCCGGCATGTATATCGGCGGCACCGACGAACGCGCCCTGCACCATCTGGTGGCGGAGGTGCTGGACAACGCCATGGACGAGGCGGTGGCCGGCCACGCCAACACGATCGACCTGTCGCTCGACGCCGACGGCTTCGTCACCGTCCGCGACAACGGCCGCGGCATCCCGGTCGACGACCATCCGAAATACCCCGGCAAGTCGGCGCTGGAGGTGATCCTCACCACGCTGCATTCCGGCGGCAAGTTCTCGAACAAGGTCTACGCCACCTCGGGCGGCCTGCACGGCGTCGGCCTGTCGGTGGTCAACGCCCTGTCCGACGATCTGCGGATCGAGGTCGCGCGGGATCGGCAGCTCTATCTCCAGCGCTATTCCCGCGGTCTGCCGCAGGGCCCGCTGGAGCGTGGCGGCGCGGTGCAGAACCGGCGCGGCACCACCATCAGCTTCCACCCGGACCCGGAGATCTTCGGCGCCGACGCCCGGATGCAGCCCGGCCGCCTGTACCGCCTGGCGCGGTCCAAGGCCTATCTGTTCCGCGGCGTCGAGATCCGCTGGCGCTGCGACCCGGCGCTGGTGGCGGGCGACGACCGCACCCCGGCCGAGGCGGTGCTGCACTTCCCCGGCGGCCTGTCCGACTATCTCAAGGCGGCGCTGAACGACCGGCCGATGCGGACGCCGACCGCCTTCGCCGGCACCGCCACCTTTCCGGAGGGCGGCGGCCAGATCGAATGGGCCGTGGCCTGGCCCGAGGACGATGACGAGGGCTTCGTCCACACCTACTGCAACACCATCCCGACGCCGCAGGGCGGCACCCATGAGCAGGGCCTGCGCAGCGGCCTGCTGCGCAGCCTGCGCGGCTTCGCCGAGCTGGCCAACCACAAGCGCGCCGGCCAGATCACCGCCGACGACATGATGGGCGGCGTGGCGGTGCTGCTGTCGATCTTCATCCCCAACCCGCAGTTCCAGAGCCAGACCAAGGACCGGCTGTCCTCGCCCGAGGCGACCAAGCTGGTCGAGGGCACGATCAAGGACCATTTCGACCATTGGCTGTCGGCCGACCCGAAATCGGCCGAAGCGCTGCTCGAATTCCTGACCGAGCGGGCCGAGGAGCGGCTGCGCCGCAAGCAGGCCAAGGAGAACGGCCGCAAGACCCCGACCGCGCGCCTGCGCCTGCCGGGCAAGCTGGCCGATTGCAGCCGCAACGCGCCCGAGGGCACCGAGATCTTCCTGGTCGAGGGCGACAGCGCCGGCGGCTCGGCCAAGGCGGCGCGCAGTCGCGAGACCCAGGCGATCCTGCCGCTGCGCGGCAAGATCCTGAACGTCGCCAGCGCCTCGGCCGACAAGCTGGCCGGCAACCAGGAGATCGCCGACCTGACCCTGGCGCTGGGCTGCGGCACCCGCAGCCACTATGCCAGCGACAAGCTGCGCTACGAGCGGGTCATCATCATGACCGACGCCGATGTCGACGGCGCCCATATCGCGTCGCTGCTGATGACCTTCTTCTACAAGGAGATGCGCGGCCTGATCGCCGAGGGCCACCTGTTCCTGGCGCAGCCGCCGCTGTACCGGGTGCAGGCCGGCACCACCACGGTCTATTGCCGCGACGATGCGCATAAGGACGAGGTGCTGGCCGGCCAGTTCGCAGGCAAGAAGGTCGAGATCAGCCGCTTCAAGGGCCTCGGCGAGATGATGCCGGCGCAGCTGCGCGACACCACCATGGACCCGGGCAAGCGGTCGCTGCTGCGGGTCGATCTGGCGGACGACCCGGAGGACGAGATCGACGGCCGCCGCACCGCCGACCTGGTGGAGCAGCTGATGGGCCGCAAGCCGGAGCTGCGGCTGCGCTTCATCCAGCAGAACGCCGACAAGGCGACCGAACTCGACATCTGACCTGCGACATGTGACCCTGGGCACAAGCTAGGCGGGGTGGGGCGGCCTATATCGATGGAGCCGGCCGATTGGCGGCGCCCCGCGCCGCTTCATATCATCAGGCCGGCCGCAGCATCGAGAACCGATATGATCCTGCACCGCCTCCCCCTCCCCCTCGCCGCCCTTGCCGTGGCCGTGCCGATCCTGGCCGGCTGTGCCAGCGACCGCGTGGTGGTCGATGACATCAGCTCCCGCTACTCCCGGGTCGAGTTCTCGGCCGCGGCGGATGGCCGCGACCTGCGCACCGTGATCCAGGGCAACCCCTTCGGCACGCCGGGCTTCAACCAGGCGGTGCTTGGGATCATGAACCGCACCTATGTCGGGCCGAAGGCCAACTTCACCGCCACCCCCGGCCCCACGGCCAAGCGCGACTATTTCGTCTCGGTGGTGTTCAACCCGTCCCCGGACGTCGTGCCCTTCGCATTGTGCAACAGCGCACCGATCCCGACCGCAGCGCCGAACCCGGGCCAGATCACTGCCCGCGCCGCCTTCTGCATCACCGGCGGCGAAGCCACGGCCGTCACCGGCTATGTCAGCAATGTCAAGGGGTCGGACGACCCGAACTTCGTCAGCATGATCCAGCACATGATGCTGTCGATGTTCCCCTACTGATCGCGGCGCGGCGCCGGCCCGTCCGGCGCCGCCTGCGGAAGCTCCGAAAGGGAAGCTCATGATGCTGCTCCGATGCGCCCTCGCGCTCGCCGTCGCCGTGCTGGCGCTGGCCGCCTGCTCCGGGCCGCGGATCGTGCGCAGCGATCTCGGCATGATGTACTCGACCGGCGAGCTGTTCGCCGCCGCCGACGGCCGCGACCTGCGCACCGTGGTCCAGGGCAACCCCTTCGGCACCACGCCGGGCTTCGACCAGCGGGTGACCGAGATCATGACCGCCACCTATGTCGGGCCGAAGACCCGTTTCACCACCACGCCGGGGCCGACGGAGAATCACAATTACTTCGTCTCGGTGGTGTTCAACGCCCAGCCCGCGGTGAACCCCTTCGACTTGTGCGACAGGAAGACCTGGACCACGGCGCCGGCCATGCGGCCGATCGTGGTGCGCGCCGCCTTCTGCATCCTCGGCCGCGAGCAGTCGGCGGTGGCGGGCTATCTCGACCAGGCGACCGGGCCGGACGACCCGAACTTCACCGCCCTGGTCCACGACCTCACCGTCCAGCTCTTCCCCTATGTCCTGCCGGTGCCGTTCGGCCGGCCCGACTTCCCCTAGAACATGATGGTTCGGGTTGAATCGCGCCGGTCCGTCCGGGCTGGAGAATGATGCCGAACGGGCTCCGTGCGATCGCTTCGGCGTGATCCGATCCAACCTCATCCGGTTGTTAACACATTGTTCTCTTGTATTAATTTGCAATCTTGTTCATGCTACGTTCTATGGACAAGGCGCAGACCGATTCGAACTCGGAAGCCCCGTCCGCTCCCCAGGAGGAGCGGACGGCGCGGCACCTGCGCATGCTCGCCCGGGCGGCGGACGTCCATATGGAGATCATCGAGGCGACCCGCACCGAGGCGGTGGAGGCGCCGCAGCCCGGCGTCGACTATGGCCAGCGGATCGCCGTGATCACCAAGTCGCTGCGGCTGACCCTGCTGCTGGAGGACAAGCTCTCCCGGCCGCGCGAGGAGCGGCCGAAGGCCGAGGTCGGGCGGGCCGACAGATCGCGGTCACGGATGCGAGTGACCCTGGCCATGGGCGCGGCGGTCATCGACGGCGTCGAGAGCGAGGAGCAGGACGAGGCCAACCGGCGCTTCGACGAGATGGCCGAGCGGCTGGAGCGGCCGGAGTTGGCGGAGCTGATCGAGACCTGCCCGACGTCGGTCGCCGTGGACCGGCTGTGCCGGATGTTCGGGTTGCCCCTGGAGGTGGAACGTTGGATCGAGACCGGCGACGCGGCGTTGGCGGAGATCGCCACCTGGCCGTCGGACGGCGCCAATCCACCTGCGGATCCGCCTTGGCCTCGCTCCGGTGCCTCCGGCCGCAGGCCCAAGCCTCCGGACACCGGGTGACGTAGGTTGGGTTCGCTATGGGCGAACCCAACCTCCGGCCGCCATCGCGGCCCCCGATCCTGTTGGGTTCGCTGCCGCGAACCCAACCTACGAGATCCGGTTCCTTTGCCTCTCCCGCCCTGCGGGAGAGGTCGGAGGTGCTTGCGCCTCCGGGTAAGGGCCCTTTGTCGAGGCCGGGACCCGCCCCAACCCGCCAGCGCCAAAGACGCTCGACATCGGCCCCCGCCTGGATGCACTGGCCCGACCTCACTTCAGTCCGCTCTAATCCGCGAGACGCCCGAGCCAGGCCGCCAGCGCCACGTTGACCGCTTCCGGCTGCTCCATGGTCGAGAGATGACCGCTGTCCTCGACCACGACGAGTTCGGCGCCGGGGATCAGCCCGGCCATCTCCTGCGACACCGGCAGCGGCGTCAGCTCGTCCTGGCGGCCGCAGACCACCACGGTCGGGCAGCCGATGCGCGGCAGGTCCGGCCGGCTGTCAGGCCGCCCCAGGATCGCGGTCTGCTGCCGCAGGAAGGCGTCGCGGCCGATCCGCGCGGCCATCGCCATCACCCGCCCGGTCAGCACCGGATCCTCGAGCCGGGCGGGATGCAGCAGCAGCGGCAGCAACCGTGGCGTCACGCCCTTGAACTTGCCGGTCCGGGCCAACGCGAGCAGGCCGCGCCGGCGGCGACTCTGCTCGTCGGTGTCCGACCGGGCCGAGGTGTCGATCAGCACCAGGCCGGCCACCCGCTCGGGCGCCCGGCGCATGATCTCGAGCGCGACATAGCCGCCCATCGACAGCCCGGCCAGGGCGAAGCGCGGCGGCGCCGCGGCCAAAGCGGCCTCGGCCAGCCCGGCCACCGAGTCGGCCCCGGCGAGGCTGGCCACCGCCACCGGCCGCTGGGCCGAAAAGGCGTTCAGTTGCGCCGTCCACAGGTCGGCGTCGCACAACAGGCCGGGCAGGAACAGGACCGGCAGGGTCACCGCAGGAAGGCGCTGACGGTGCGGAACTCGTCGGTCGCGGCCTCGCCCAGCCATTCGAAGCAGACCATCTCGGCGGTCACGATCTCGATGCCGCCCTGCACCAGCCGCAGCTCCGACACCGCCGTGCTGCGCGGCGCCCGCGCCGTGGTGGCATCGATCGCGACCACCGGCCGGAAGCCGGCATCGTGCAGGTCGAAGGCGGTCTGCAGCACGCAGACATGGCTCTCCAGCCCGCAGATCACGATGGTGCGGCGGCCGATGCCTTCGAGATGGTCGAGCAGCGCCGGCTCGCCGACCGCGGAGAACCGGACCTTCGGCACCACCGGCGCGTCGGGCGCCAGCGCCACGAGATCCGGCAGCGTCGGGCCCAGCCCCTTCGGATACTGCTCGGCGAACAGCACCGGCACGTCGAGCGCCACGGCGCTGCGGACCAGCGTCTCGATCCCCTTCCGCGCCGCCGCGAAATCATGCATCGCCGGCACCAGCTTCTCCTGCATATCGACCACCAGCAGGACGCTGTCGTTCCGATCGAGCAGCATTCGTCACCTCTTCCCATTCATCGTCACGGCGGCATGACTCGCACCGCGCTAGGGTGAGCCATGCCCGCATGTCTCGATAGTTTCAATTGACTTGACGCGGTGTTTTCCCATTTAAAGGGCCTGCGGCGGGCCGCTCGGCGCGCCCCCATTAGTAAAGATTCCTGTACGATGCTCTTTTCGGATCTTGGGCTGAAGCCCGAAATCCTGCGCGCCGTGGACGATGTCGGCTACACCACGCCGACCCCGATCCAGGCCCAGGCCATACCTTACGTGTTGATGGGCCGCGACGTCCTCGGCATCGCGCAGACCGGCACCGGCAAGACCGCCGGCTTCACCCTGCCGATGCTGGAGATCCTCGCCTCCGGCCGGGCCAGGGCACGCATGCCGCGCTCGCTGATCCTGGAGCCGACTCGCGAGCTGGCCGCCCAGGTGGCCGAGAATTTCGAGCTGTACGGCAAGTATGAGAAGCTGTCCTACGCCCTCCTGATCGGCGGCGAGAGCTTCGAGGATCAGATCAAGAAGCTGGACCGCGGCGTCGACGTGCTGATCGCCACGCCCGGCCGCATGCTCGACCTGTTCGAGCGCGGCAAGGTTCTGCTGGCCGACGTCAAGATCCTGGTGATCGACGAGGCCGACCGCATGCTCGACATGGGCTTCATCCCGGACATCGAGCGCATCGTCGGCCTGCTGCCGCCGCTGCGGCAGACCCTGTTCTTCTCCGCCACCATGCCGCCGGAGATCCGGCGCCTGTCGGAGGCCTTCCTCAGCAACCCGAAGCAGATCTCGGTGGCGCCGCCGGCGACCACCGGCGAGTTGCTGGAGCAGCACATCGTCATCGTCGAGGCCGAGGACAAGCGCAAGGCGCTGCGTCATCTGCTGCGGGCGGAGGACGTCAAGAGTGCCTTCGTGTTCTGCAACCGCAAGCGCGATGTCTCGGTGGTGTTCAAGTCGCTGCAGAGCCACGGCTTCAACGCCGCGCAGATGCATGGCGACCTGGTCCAGTCGATGCGCAACGAGACGCTGGACCGGTTCCGGCGCGGCGAGATCACCACGCTGGTGTGCAGCGATGTCGCGGCCCGCGGCCTCGATGTCAGCGACATCGGCCATGTCTTCAACTTCGACGTGCCGATCCATGCCGACGACTATGTCCACCGCGTCGGCCGTACCGGCCGGGCCGGCAAGACCGGCAAGGCCTATTCGATCGCGGCACCCGAGGAAGGGCGCTTCGTCAAGGCGATCGAAAGCCTGATCAAGAAGCAGATCCCGGTGCTGGTGCTGCCCGAGATCGGTCTGGAAGGCTTCCTGTCCGAGGACGAGATCAAGCAGCGCGGCAGGGCCCGCCGGCGCGGCGAGCGCCCCGACGCACCCAAGCGCAGGATCCGCGACTCGGCGCCCGAACCGCGCCGCACGGAAGAGCCCCAGGCTGTCGCCGAGGAGGTCCGCGCTCCGGTCGAGGACCGGCCGCGCCGTGGCAGGCCCCGCCCCGCCGCCCCCCATCAGGCCGACTCCCGTCGCGACGAGCCGCGCCAGGCGGAGCCCGCTCCGGTCGCATCCCACCGCGGCGAAGACCGTCCGCGGCCGGTGCCGGACCGCCCGCGCCGCGACGATCGCAGCGAGGATCGGGGCCGCGATCGGCGCCATTCGCCGCGTGAGGATCGCGACGACACGCCGGTGCTCGGCCTCGGCGACCACGTCCCGGCCTTCCTGCTTCGCCCCGTGCCGCAGCGCAAGCGCAGCGCGGCGGAGGTCACCGAAACCGCCGCCTAGGTTCGCACCGCCGTGACCGGCGTTGACTTCGCCCCTTCGCTTTCGGCACAAGGGGCGACAGCTCGCGTCGGAGCATGGAAGCGGCAGTGAAGCGAATCAATCGGTTATCGATCTTTCTCGGCGCCGTTTCCGTGACCGCTATGCTCACGTCGATCGGCGCCTCGGCCCAGGAGCAGGGCCAGCAGCCGCAGCCGGCCACACCGGCCGCGGAGCAGCAGACGCCGCCAGCCGCACCGGCCGCGGAGCAACCCTCGCAGCCGGCCGGGCAGCAGCAGCCCCCGGTGATCAGCGCCGATGAGCTGATCTACGACCAGACCCTCGGTCTCGTCACCGCCCGCGGCAAGGTCGAGATTCACCAGAATCACCAGATCCTGCGGGCCGACCAGGTCACCTACAACCAGAAGACCCAGGTGGTCGCCGCCAGCGGCCACGTCACCATGGTGCAGCCGGGCGGCGAGGTGATGTTCGGCGAGTATGCCGAGCTGACCGACGACCTGAAGGACGGCTTCATCCAGCAGGTGTCGCTGATCCTGTCCGACAACTCGCGCATGGTCGGCAACAGCGCGGTGCGCGAGCGCGGCGAGGTCACCACCATCGACCGCGCCGTCTATTCGCCCTGCAACCTGTGCAAGGACGATCCGACGCAGCCGCCGCTGTGGCAGATCCGCGCCGTGCGGGTCACCAACGACGCGGTGGCGAAGGACATCATCTACCACGACGCCTTCATCGACCTGTTCGGCGTGCCGCTGTTCTACACGCCCTACTTCTCGATGCCCGACCCTTCGGTCGACCGGCGCCAGGGCTTCCTGTTCCCGACCTTCGGCTCGACCTCCGATGTCGGGCCGTTCTTCGGGCTGCAATACTATTTCGACATCTCGCCGGACCAGGACGCCACGCTCGGCACCATGATCACGCGGGATGCCGGCACGCTGTTCAGCGGCGAGTATCGCAAGCGCTTCGACAAAGGCCTCGTCACCCTCGACGGCAGCATCAACCAGAGCGGCTACGACAAGATCCTGAACGACAATTCAGGCTTCAACGGCAGCAACCTGGACTTCCGCTCGCAGCAGGTGCGCTGGCACTTCTTCGGCACCGCCGCCTACGACTTCGACCAGAACTGGCGCTTCGGGGTGAATGTCCAGCGCACCTCGGACCGGACCTATCTCGACAACTTCAACATCTCCGGCTCCGACGTGCTGCAGAGCCGCGCCTATGCCGAGGGCTTCTACGGCCTCAGCTACATCTCGGTCGAGGCGCTGGACTGGCAGGACCTGCGCACCCCCGGCACCGGGATCGGCAACAAGGGCTTCTCGCCCACCATCCTGCCCTGGGCCCAGGGCAACTACGTCAGCGAGCCGAACACCGTCTTCGGCGGCCAGTGGTTCGTCAACGCCAGCGCCATCAGCCTGCTGCGCGACTACGACCCGGTGACCAGCGATCCCACCCGCGGCGTCGACACCCGCCGCCTGTCCAGCCAGGTCGGCTGGCAGCGCGACTTCTACACCGACAGCGGCATCGTGCTGAACGCGCGCACCTATCTGCGCGGCGACCTGTACCAGTCGAGCGACATGCCGGACGGGACCAAGGTGGTGGATGGCGGGCCCGACGAGGTGCTGACCCGCGACGCCAGCGCCGCCCGGCTGTTCCCGGTCGCCACGCTGACCGCGCGCTACCCCTTCGTCGGCCAGATCGGCACCTACCAGCAGATGCTGGAGCCGATCGTCAGCTTCAGCGTCGCGCCGGAGATCAGCAACGGCAACAAGATCCCGAACAACGACAGCGCCGACATCGAGTTCGACGAGATCAACCTGTTCAGCGAGAACCGCTTCCCCGGCCTCGACCGGGTCGAGGGCGGCCAGCACGTCTCCTACGGCTTCCGCTACGGCCTCTACGCGCCGGACGGCGCCTCCGCCACCTTCTTCCTGGGCCAGAGCTACCGGTTCGAGGAGGACGACGACTTCCCGGAGAGCTCCGGCCTGCGCGACAAGGTCTCGGACTATGTCGGCCGCGCGACCTTCCATCCGGGGCCGTATCTGAACCTCGACTGGCGGTTCCGGCTGGACAAGGACAATTTCTACAGCCGCCGGCAATTCATCCAGGCCACCACCACCCCCACGGAGTGGCTGAACCTGCACGTCAACTACAGCCTGCTCGACGACAAGGGCCCGGACGACGACGGCAACATCTTCAACCAGCAGCAGCTCGGCACCGGCGGCACCGCCAAGGTCTCGGACTACTGGTCGCTGTCGACCGGGATGACCTACGATATCCAGAACATGCGGCCGTTCACCTACAACGTCGGCGCGCAGTACCAGGACGAGTGCTTCACCTTCGGCGTCACGGTACAGCGCCGCTTCACCACCGCCGAGGACCAGAAGGAAGGCTACTCCGTCTTCCTGACGCTGAACCTGAAGAATCTCGGCGAGGTGCCGGTGAAGCTGAGCAGCGAGGAGAGCCGCGCCGCGGGCAGCTGACCCGCCGGTCCGACTAGCCCGGCCCGGCCGCCGCCAACGTCCGGGCCTGGCAGCGCGCTACCCTGGCGACGGCACGGTCGGCCCGGCTGGCCAGCGGCGGCAGCTCCCGCCCCTCGCCGATCGTGGCCAGCACCTCGTCCTTCAGCGCCACGGCCCGCGGGTCGCCGAAGGCCCGCCACAGCGCCTGGAAGCCCCGGTGCCTCGCCGCCTGGAACGGCTGCCGCCGCCCCAGCGCGTCGCGCGCCGGATGCGGCGGGAACAGATGGGCGCAGGGCACCCAGCCGGCCGGGATCGGCGCCGTCACCGCATGGGTCCGGCCGCTGGCCAGCAGCTTCGGCAGGACATGGGTGTGCGGCCCCTCCGGGCTCTTGCCGTCGGCCGGCGGCACCGGCTGGTACACCTCGATCCGCCCCGGCCGCCCCAGGAACACGCGGTGCGGGCCGGCATGGATCACCGCGCCCATCAGCGGGTTGCCGGGCTCGAACAGCGACCGGCCGGCTCCGGCGCGCAGCTGGACCAGCAGCGCCGGGTCGGCGGTGCGGACGCAGATATCGGCCTGGGCCACGCCGAGGCCGAGGTCGAACAGCACGGCGTCGCGGTCCTGCGGCCGCAGCGCCGCGCGGTCGGGGCCGAGCTCGGCAACGACGGTGCGCCGGCTCATCGCGGCTGCTTCCGCCTCCAGGCACAGCGCCACGGCGTGGCTCCAGCGGTCGCCCTGCCCGGTCGCGGTCTCATAGGCCACCGGCCGCAGACCGGCGATCCAGTCGATCCGCATCGCGCCGAGGCCGGTGACCACGGCGACGCCGGCCTCGTCGGCGACGACCGACGCCGGCTCCTCCGGCGTGCGCATGAACTCGGCGATGGCGCCGAAGCCGCCCAGGCTCCACCCCGTCTCCGGCTCCTCGGCCTGGTCCAGGATCAGCCGCCGCACCGCCTCCGTCATCATCGCCCCTCCCCCTGCTCTGGCGCCGCGATGCGCGACCAGGGCAGGACATAGCCGACCCCGTCGCGCACGCCGCGCTGCACCTCCACGCCATAGGCGCGGCGGAGGTGGTCGTCGGTCAGCACCGCGGCGGGCAAACCATTGGCCAGGATCCTGCCGCCCCGCAGCAGCACCAGCCGGTCGCAGAACCGACCGGCCAACGCCAGGTCGTGCAGCACCACCAGCACCCCGGCGCCGGCCAGGATCAGGGCCCAGCCGACCGCCATCGGCGGCAGCACCAGCCAGACATGCTCCAGGCTGCGGTCGGCCAGCGACCCCATCAGCCAGAACACGATCTCCAGCGCCGCATAGGGGTTCGGCGACAGGTTCAGCGCCAGCGCGGTCAGGGCGCCGGCGGCGCTGCTGATGGCGACGCCGGCCAGGATCCCGGTCATGGTCCCGGCGCCGCGCCGGGCCAGGGCCAGCAGCATCAGCGTCGCCAGCACCGCCCCGGCGATGCAGCCCAGCGGCAGGGCCAGCGCGAAGCTGCCGGCGAGGCCGGTGTAGAACACCAGCACGGCGCCCAGCGCCGCCGCGGCCGAGACGCCGATCACCCCGGGCTCGGCCAGCGGGTTGCGCAGCAGCCCCTGCATCGCGGCGCCGCCGAGGCCAAGGCTGAACCCGACCAGCAGGCCCAGCAGCGCCCGCGGCAGCCGCAGCTCCAGCAGCACCAGCGCCGGCTGGCTCTGCCGCCCGGCCAGCAGGTCGCCGGCCGCGGAGGCGAGGTCGAGCGGTGCATAGCCGGTGGCGATCGACCCGGCCAGGCAGGCCACAGAGGCCATGGCGAGACCGGTGACCAGGACTGGATAGGACGGAGCCAAGACCTGGCGGGGCGTGGTGTCGGTTCCGGCGGTCATGATGAACCACAGGGGCAAGAAGGAGCGCGTCGCCTCTCCCGCCTGGCGGGAGAGGTCGGGCGTCCGCAGGACGACCGGGTGAGGGCTGGCCCGAGCCTCGACAAAGGGCCCTCACCCGGAGCCGCTGACGCGTCTCCGACCTCTCCCGCAAGCGGGAGAGGCAACGCAAATGGCCTTGATTGTTCTTTCACCGCCCCTCCTCCGCCTGCCGCGCGGCGGCGGCGATCAGGGCGGCGGCGTCGGCCACCTCCGGGCCGCCGCAGGTCCACAGCCGCGCCGGCACCCGGACCAGGCGCAGATCCGGCAGCGCGGCCAGGATCGGATGGTCCAGCATCGCCTCGCCCAGCGACGGCGCCCGGTTCTCCGGCTGGTTCAGGATCAAGAGCCGCACCCCGGCCAGCGCCACGCTCTCCAGCGGGATCTCGCCGTAATTCTCCAGCCCCTGCTCGGCGGCGAGGTTGCGGACGCCGGCCCGGCGCAGGATCTCGTCGACCAGCGAGCCACGGCCGGCGGTGAAGCCGTTCGGGCGCAGCACCACCGCCAGCGGCGGCGAGGCCGGGCTGCGGATGGCCGCCAGCCGGCCGTCCATCGCCGCGATCATCTGCTCGCCACGCTCCGGCTGGCCCAGGGCCGCCGCCACCTGACGGATCTGGGCGCGGACGCCGTCCAGGTCCTGCGGCACGCCCAGCTCCAGGATCGGCATGCCCAGGCGGCGCAGCAGCGCCACCGTGCTGCGGGTGGTGAAGGCCCCGACCACGACCAGGTCCGGCTGCAGCGCCGCGACCTCCTCCGCCATCCCGTGATTGACCGGCATCGAGGCCGCCTCGGCCGCCACCACCGAATTCTCCGGGTCGCGCGCCAGCCAGGTCACCGACCGCACATCGGCGCGGTCGGCCAGGCGCAGCACCAGCGCATCGGCACAGAGGTTGAGCGAGACGATCCGATGCGGCCGGGCCAGGGCGGGCGAGGCCGCGAGGCCGAGGGCCAGGAGCAGCGGGAGCACGGCAGGGCGGCGCATCGCGATCAGAAGCTGACCTTCATGCCGAGATAGCCGGCCCGCCGCAGCGAGCCGTAGGTCCAGACCTCCTCATAATCCTCGTCCAGCAGGTTGTCGATCCGGCCATAGACCTGCACCCTGTCGCTCATCTGGTACGACGCCGCCAGGTTCACCAGCGTATAGCCGTCCAGCGTCACCGGCGAGGAATTGAACACCTCGTCGAAGGCCAGGTCCTTCTGCCGGCCGTTGTAGTCGACGCCGAGATTGACGTTCGCAGCACCCTCCAGGAACCGGTAGTTGACGTTGAGGCTGGCGATGTTGCGCGGCCGGCGCACCAGATCCGCCCCGGTCGCGTCCTCCGCGTCGGTGTAGGTGTAGGCGGCGCGGATGGTCAGGTCGTCGACCGGCGTCACCGACAGACCCAGCTCCACCCCGCGCGCCGTGGCCGTGCCCGGCAGGTTGGCCGAGCTCTGCCCGTTGCCGACGATCAGGTCGCTGATCCGCTGCTCGAACCAGGTCGCGTCCAGCACCACCCGGTCGCCCCAGATCTCCTGGTCGAAGCCGGCGTCCCAGCCCTCCGCATGCTCCGGCTTCAGGTCGGGATTGCCGCGATAGGTGTTGGTGAAGCCGTACAGCTCGAACAGCGTCGGGTTCTTCACCCCGGTGCCGGTGGAGGCGCGCAGCTTGGTGCCCGTGGCCTCGATCCGGTAAGCGGCGGTCAGGCGGTAGGTGGTGGTGTCGTTGAACAGGTCGTTCAGGTCGTGCCGCACGCTGCCGGTCAGGAACAGGCTGTCGAGCAGGCCGAGCTGATACTGCCCGACCAGCCCGGTGGCGCCGATCCGGCGGCTGAAATCGGCGAAGCCGCTGCTGCTGTCGGCCTGCTGCTCCTCATGGTCGACGGCGAAGGTCAGGCGGTGCTCGGCCGGCAGCAATGCCTCGCTGTCCAGCGTCAGGTTGGTCTGGTAGTCGACCCTTGTGGTCTTGCCGCGATAGCTGCTGGTGATGACGTCGTCGCCGTCGCGATAGTCGCGGCTGTCGTCGGTGTAGGACAGGCCGACGATGTGCTCCCACCGGCCGTCGAGCAGCTTGAGCTTGCCCTGGATGCGGCCGAGGAAGGTCGAGCCGTCGACGTCGTCCTTGCTGTCGATGGCGCCGACGCCCCCGGCGAAGCCGTCGAGATCGGTGCGGAAGCGGGTGTAGCGGCCGACCACGTCGATATCGACCAGCTCGTTCGGGTGCAGCCCGATCTTGGTGTAGATCGTGCCGTTGCGGTACCCGTCGGCCTCGCTGCCATGGCGGGCGGACGACGCGCCGTCGGTGCGCAGGCCGGCGGTGCCGATCAGATAGTCGAGGTCGTCATTGCCGCCGCTGACCGAGGCGTTTCCGCGCAACGTGCCGTAGCCGCCGCCCTCGACCGAGGCGGTGCTGCCCACCGGTCCCTCGCCGCGCCGGGTGACGATGTTGACCACGCCGCCGATCGCGTCCGACCCATAGAGGGCACTCTGCGGTCCGCGCAGCACCTCGATCCGCTCGATGTCGTCGGCCATCAGATGGGCGAAGTCGAACTCCGACCCCGCCGAGGGGTCGTTGACCTCGATGCCGTCGATCAGCACGAGCGTCTGGTTGCCTTCCGAGCCGCGGATGCGCAGCTGGGTCAGCCCGCCGAGCGGGCCGGTGCGGTTGACGGCGACGCCCGGCACCTCGCGCAGCACGTCGGAAAGCTGGTGGATCTGCCGGTCCTCCAACTCCTGCCGGGTGATCACGGTAACGGCGCTGCCGACCTGGTCCGCCGGGGTCGGCGTGCGGTTGGCGGTGACCACGATCGGCGGGAGCGTCAGGCCGGGCTCGGCCTCCTGGCCCTCCGCGGGCATGGAGACGCCGGCCGCGAGCAGGACCAGGATGTAGCGGGACGGAACGGACATGGAGACCTCGGGGGACACGCTTGTGGCACGTCACCGCGAACGCTGTCTCCCCGGCCTGCGCCGGTTCGGCAACCACCAGGACACCCCGCCCGGCGTGCTCGCGCGTGACCACGACTGACGGCAGGTCTCCTGGCTTGCGGGTCGTCGCCCTTCCGTCGCCTTCCCGGGGCCCGAAACCCCCAGTGGCATGTTGACGGATGACTCGCCGCTCACAGTTGCGGGGGCAGCCGCGGCGTTGGGCCGAAGCCCGCACCGCGTTCCCTTTTGATCCCGAAGGAACCGTCGCAGCGAAGCTAGTGGGCGGCCGGCCGCGCCGTCAACAGCGCATCGAGGCCGAGCGCGGCGGCGTTGGCGCCGGAATCGGCATAGGGCGGCAGCCGGTCCTCCTCGCGCAGCTCGCTGTCGCAGATCGCCACCATCCGCGGCACCCAGCGCACGACATGGTCGACCAGGGCCCGCACCGCCGGCACCAGGCCGCGGCGCGAGGCGAACACCGCCTGCACCTCGCCCTCCGGCACGCGCCAGTCGAACAGCACATGCTCCAGCAGCCCGGCCTCGATCGCCGGCCGGCAGATATAGTCCGGCAGCAGCGCGGCGCCGAGCCCGTCGATCGCGGCCTGACGCAGGGTGAACATGTCGTCGCTGGCCAGCCGCGGCACATGCGGCACCGATTGCGGCGCGCCTGCCGCGTCGACCAGGGTCCAGACATGGCGACCGTCGGCATGGTGCAGGTCGAGCGTGCCGAGGCGGATCAGATCGACCGGCTCCGTGGGGCGGCCGATCCGGTCGAGCAGCGTCGGCGCCGCCACCACCACGCCGCGGGTCTGGGCCAGCACCCGGACGACGACATCGGAGGGCTCGGTCGGCGGCTTGCGCACCCGGAAGGCCAGGTCGACCCGCTCGTCGATCACGTCGACGCGGCGGCCGGTCAGCTCCATGGCGATGCGCACCGCCGGATGGGCGGCCAGGAAGCTGTTGATCAGCGGCGCGACCATGGTCTGCGCCAGGATGTGCGGGCAGGTGACGCGGATCAGCCCGCTCGGCTCCGACCGCGCCTGGGCCACCGCCTGCTCCGCCGCCTCGGCCTCGGCCAGCATGGTCTCGCAATGGCGCAGGAAGGTCTCGCCGACATCGGTCAGCGACAGCCGGCGGGTGGAGCGCTGCAGCAGCCGGACGCCGAGCCCCTCCTCCAGCGCCGCGATGCGGCGGCTGAGCCGCGACTTGGGCAGGCCGAGGGCCCGGCCGGCGGCGGTGAAGCCGCCCAGTTGCGCCACCTTGGCGAAGAGGCGGAGGTCGTTGAGGTCGAGCATGGCCGTCACCCGCAGTTTATTGTCTCACAGATAGAACGATCCATCGCGAAATTCCAGTCTACAGGTGGATTGCCTCCATCCGTAAATGCAATGCCGATGTCATTTACACCCACGGAGGGGTCCATGAAGATCCTGCAGATCGATTCCAGCCCGCTTGGCGACGCCTCGGTGTCGCGCCAGCTGACCAAGGCGACCGTCGACGCCTGGCGCGCCCGCCACCCGCAGGCCGAGCTGGCGTATCGCGACCTCGTCGCCGACGCGCCCGAGCATCTGACCGCCGAGCGTCTGGCCGTGATCAAGTTCGGCAAGGATGCCGAGCTGACGCCGGTCCAAGCGCAGGAGCGCGCGCTGATCGACAGCGTCGTCGAGGAGTTCCTGTCGGCCGACGTGGTGGTGATCGGCGCGCCGATGTACAACTTCTCGGTGCCGACCCAGCTGAAGGCCTGGATCGACCGGCTGGCCCAGGCAGGGCGGACCTTCCGCTACAGCGAGACCGGCCCGGTCGGCCTGGCCGGCGGGCGCAAGGTGATCGTCGTCTCCACGCGCGGCGGCATCTACACCGCCGGTCTCGAGGCCCTGGATCACCAGGAGGCCTATCTGCGCTCCGTGCTCGGCTTCATCGGCGTCACCGACATCGAGTTCGTGCGCGCCGAAGGGCTGGGATACGGGCCGGAGCACCGCGATCGCGCCGTCGCCGAGGCGCACCAGCAGGCCAAGGCCACCCTGGGCCTGGCCGTGGCGGCCTGAGCCGCCACCGTCCGAAACGCAACGAGGCGGGCTTTCGCCCGCCTCGTCGTTCTCAAGTCCCGGACCGAAGGGTCAGCGCATCACCGGCATGGTGAACTCCGCCCCGCCCTTGATGCCGGTCGGCCAGCGCTCGGTCACCGTCTTCAGCTTGGTGTAGAAGCGCACCCCGTCCGGCCCGTACATGCCGAGATCACCGAAGGCCGAGCGCTTCCAGCCGCCGAAGCTGTGGAACGCCATCGGCACCGGGATCGGCACGTTGACGCCGACCATGCCGACATTGCAGTTGCTGACGAAGGTCCGTGCCGCGTCGCCGTCGCGGGTGAAGATCGCGGTGCCGTTGCCGTATTCGTGCTTGTTCACGAGGTCCAGCGCGGTGGCGAAATCCGGCGTCCGCACCACCGACAGCACGGGCCCGAAGATCTCCTCCCGGTAGATCCGCATTTCCGGCTGCACCTGGTCGAACAGGCAGCCGCCGACGAAATAGCCGTTCTCATAGCCCTGCAGCCTCAGGCCGCGGCCGTCGACCACCAGCCTGGCGCCCTCCTGGACGCCGATGTCGACATAGCCGCGCACCTTGTCGTAGTGCTGCTTCGTCACCAGCGGCCCCATCTCGGCCTCGGGGTCGGTGCCCGGCGCCACCTTCAGCGCCCGCACCTTCGGCTCCAGCTTGGCGATCAGCCTGTCGCCGACATCGCCGACCGCCACCGCCACCGAGATCGCCATGCAGCGCTCGCCGGCCGAGCCGTAGCCCGCGCCCATCAGCGCGTCGACCGCCTTGTCGAGGTCGGCGTCCGGCATCACCACCATGTGGTTCTTGGCGCCGCACAGCGCCTGCACCCGCTTCCCATGCGCCGCCGCGGTCGCATAGATGTACTCGCCGATCGCGGTCGAGCCGACGAAGCTGACCGCCGCCACGCCCGGATGGGTCAAGAGCGTGTCGACCGCGACCTTGTCGCCATGCACCACGTTCAGCACGCCCGGAGGGGCGCCGGCCTCGAGCAGCTTGGCGGCCAGCCAGTTGGCGGCGGACGGGTCCTTCTCCGACGGCTTCAGCACGAAGGTGTTGCCGCAGGCGATGGCGACCGAGAACATCCACAGCGGCACCATCACCGGGAAGTTGAACGGCGTGATGCCGGCGCAGACGCCGACCGGCTGGCGGATCGAGAAGCTGTCGATCTCGCGCCCGACATTCTCGCTGAACTCGCCCTTCAGCAGATGCGGGATGCCGCAGGCGAACTCGACCACCTCGAGGCCGCGCTGGATCGACCCCTTGGCGTCGGACAGCACCTTGCCGTGCTCGGCGGTGACGATTTGCGCCAGTTCCTCGATGTTCTCCTCGATCAGCTGCTTGAAGCGGAACATCACGCGGGCGCGGATCACCGTCGGCGTCGCCGCCCAGCCGGGCAGCGCCTTGCGGGCGGAGTCGATGGCGGCGCCGGCCTCCTCGGCCGAGGCGAAGTCGACGCGGCCCGAGACCTCGCCGGTTGCCGGGTTGCACACATCCCCGGCCCGGCCGCTGCGGCCGGGCGCGGCCTTGCCGTCGATGAAGTGATGGATCGAACCCACGCTGCGCTCCTCCAGAATTCTCTCTTGCCGACAGGTCGGACAGCCGCCCGATTTGCCGCGCCCGTCGCGACGGGCTTGGCGGCCGGGGGCCCGCTGTCGTAACTGTCGGCCATGCTACGGCGGCGGCGCCCGCCGGCAAAGGATTTGGATGGGGTTCATGGGTCTCGGTCTTTACGATCCGGAGAGTCGCTACCGGCGGCGCGTCTGGGGCGCGATCATCCGCGTGTTCTTCTCGATCACCGTGCTGGTGGTGGTGGCGGCCTTCGCCTATCAGATCGGGGTCGAGCGGACGCGCGGTCAGATCGCGACGCTGCAGGCCCAGGTCGGCACGCTGTCTCAGGACAAGACCGGGCTGGAGCAGGACCGGGTGCGGCTGCAGGCGGCGGCGCAGACGGCGCAGATCCAGTACCGCGAGCTGATGGCCCGATTCGAGCGCGAGGTGCCGACCGGCACCTATCGCGAGCTGGCCGACAAGGTGGCGCAGCGGCTGCAGACCGGGCTCGACCCGCAGCGCCTGGCCTTCTACATCGACCAGGCCTCGGCGCCGCGCGACTGCAAGCCGGGCGAGAGCAAGCGCTTCATCCTGCCGACCCAGAACGCCACCGGCTCGAACAGCTCGGTTGCCTTCGCCAACAACACCATCGCCGTGACCGGCCGCGGCGAGAGCGCGCTGGACGACAACAACAAGGCGCAAGCGTGGTTCGACCCGGCCAAGTCCGTGACCGTCACCTTCCGCGGCATCGACGGCAAGCAGGCCACCGCCACCGGCGTGCTGCCGCTGTTCCAGACCATCGTGGTCGGCGACAAGGAGTACCGCTTCAGCCTGGTCGAGGGCGAGCGCAGCTTCGTCCGCGTCACCAACGAGGTCTGCGCCTTCCCCTGATCCAGGAGCCGCCGATGCCGCCCTCCCCGCTCCGCCGCGTGGTCATCACGTACGAACCCGAAGCGGCGTGCCGGGCACGGCTGGAGGCGGCCGGCTTCGATCCCGCCGCGGCGGCGGAAATCGCCTGCTACCTGGCCCAGGCGACGGATCTGGCCGCGATCCGGCCGGAGCTTGCGGCGACGCTCGCCGAGGCCGGGCTGGAGGCCGAATTCGTCGAGCTCGACGGGCTGATCGGCGCCCTGCCCGACCTCGTCGCCCGGCGCGACGACACCATCCTGTGGTGCCAGACCGACGGCATCGCCTATTACCGCGGCAGCGCCGTCAGCGCCCTGGCGCGGCTGGCCGGGATCGGCAGCTATGGCAGCCCGCCTCAGGCCCAGCACCTGTGCCAGGACAAGTTCAAATGCACCGCCCTGGCCGCGGCGGCCGGCCTGCCGGTGCCGCCGACTGCCCTGGCCGAGGGCCGGCGGGTGATCGCCGGCGCCGCGGTGCTGGACGGGCCGGGGCCGTTCTTCGTCAAGCCGAACACGCTCGGCGCCAAGATCGGCATCTTCGCCGATTCGAGGACGGCGGACGCGGCGGCGGCCCTGGAGGTCGCGGCGCGGCTATGGGACCGCTATCGCGACCGGGCCGTGATCCAGCCCTTCCTGCCGGGCCACGACATCCGGATCAGTTTCATGGATGTCGGCCGGCCGCTGGCCGCGTCCCTGGGCATCGCCCGGCTGGGCAAGGATCCGGGCAGCGAGACCGGCGGGGCCTTCATGACCATGCGCGACAATGCCAGCCTGTCGGGCAGCCGCGACACCGAGGGCGGCCGGAGCGGCTTCGGCGAGGGCCGAGAGCGTGCCTTCATCCCGCAGCTGTCCGATCTGCGCGTCGAGGCCGGCCCGGCGGCGGCCCGGATCGTCGCGGCGGCGGAAGCCCTGGTGCCCCGCCTGGCCGAACTCTTCGGCCTGCGCGACTACTTCTCGGTCGACCTCCGCGCCGGCGAGGATGGCAGTGTCCACATCCTGGAGTTCGAGACCTGCCCGGCGGTGACGATCTACGACTTCCAGACCTATTTGCGCGACGCCCACGGCCTGTCGCTCGGCGCCGCCCTCGCCCGCTCCCTGGCCCTGGCGCATCGTCGGCCGGCGGAGCCGTGAGGCGCCGGCATTGACCGCCGCCGCTTCTGGTCCAAGATCCGGCGGCCTGATCGCAAAGGG
This sequence comes from Inquilinus sp. CA228, assembly GCF_052078665.1. Classification (NCBI taxonomy): domain Bacteria; kingdom Pseudomonadati; phylum Pseudomonadota; class Alphaproteobacteria; order Rhodospirillales; family Rhodospirillaceae; genus Inquilinus; species Inquilinus sp. CA228. The sequence goes on from NZ_JBQJIK010000032.1 coordinate 39,650, forward strand.
GGGCACACGCATGTCGAGCGAAACCGACGCACCGGCCGGGCCGATCTCGTCGAACGACGTCCCGTGGGAGGACTGGTCCGACATCCCGCGCTTCGTCACGCGCTACCGGCACCTGACCCGGGCCGCGGTCGGCGGCGACTACCATGTCGGCGTCGCCATCGAGGACCTGGGGCCGGGCAAGCAGAGCTCGCCGGCGCACTATCACATCTTCGAGGAGGAGCATGTCTACATCCTCGAAGGCACGGTCACCGCGCGCCTCGGCGCCGACGCCCATGAGATGAAGGCCGGCGACTATGTCTGCTACCCGGCCGGGCAGAAGGCCGGGCACTGCCTGGTCAACACCGGCGACTCCGTCTGCCGCTACGTCGTGGTGGGCGAGCGCAACCCGAACGAGGTCTGCGTCTACACCGACACCAACAAGGTGCTGGTGCGGCCCCTGGGACGGCGCGTGATCCTCGACCTGGCGGCGACGCGCGGCTATTGGGACGGCGAGGACACCGGCCTGCCGCCGGGCGTCGCCCCGCCCGCCGATGCCATGGAGCCCGAGGCTCCGGTCGTGCCGAAGCCGCCGATCGCCGAAGCCGCGGTCGACTGGCATGACGACGGCGTGCCCGGCAGCGACCGGTTCGGCGGCCGCTCGAAGCACCTGACCCATGCGGCGGTCGGGGCGGGCTATCGCGTCGGCGTGCTGATCGAATCGCCGGCGCCCGGCAAGCGCCTGTGCCCGACCCATTACCATATGCTGGAGGAGGAGCATGCGCTGGTCCTCGAGGGCCAGGTGACGCTGATCCTCGGCGACGAGCGCCACGAGCTGACGGCCGGCGACTATGTCTGCTTCCCCGCCGGCCGCAAGCTCGGCCATTCCTTCATCAACAGCGGCCCGGGCCCTTGCCGCACCCTGATGATCGGCGAGCGCAACCCGAACGAGGTCTGCGTCTACCCGGATTCGAACAAGATGGCGGTCGGCGCCCTGCGCACGCGGGACGACATCTTCGACATGTCGGGGCTGCGGCGGTACTGGGACGGCGAGGAGACGGCCGGCTAGCCATCTGCGCCCGGCCAGGAAATACCGGCGCGACCTGATTGCCGGCGATTGAACGTCCCGGCGGCTGCCGGGTCTGATTGACCGCGCACGCCCAACGCCTCCCCCGCCCACATCATCATGCGCCTGCGCCGCCGTTGCCCGGCTGTGGCCCGCGGGCAACAGAGTGTCGTTACGACGAAGTATACATTTTTGTATGTATGTTACGAATTTGTGCCGGCCTAGGGTTTGTTCGTCTCAGGCACCCGTCCAAAGCGGCCAAATCAAGCCAACGCGACTGTGCCTTCGAGGACACAGAGCTCTGCCGGCAGGCGGGCGTCGCGAGTGAATCGCCCCGCATCGGTGCGGGCGAAGGGAGGCAGAATGAAGCAGGTACTGCTGGGAGGCACGGCGCTGGCCGCTGCCGCGTTGATCGGGGCCATGCCGGCATCGGCAGCCGATGCGAATGTGACGTCCGGACTGCAGTTGAAGATCACCGGATTCATCGCCGCGCAGTCCGCGCTGGTGCTCTCCGACACCGACCACTCGAGCTTCGACCGCGACTACGACTTCCAGACCAACGCGCGGATGCAGTTCGACGTCAAGAACGTCACCGATTCCGGCCTGGAATATGGCGGCCGCATCCGCTTCGACTCGGTCAACCGGCGGGACGGCGTCCTGGTCGACCGCACCTATGTCTATGTGAAGGGAGACTTCGGCACGATCACCTTCGGTGACGGGCCGACCGTCGCCGACGATTTCGGCTATGTCTACGCCCATGACGAGCTGGCCGGCGCCATCGGCGCCGGCGGCATGGATTTCGGCGACCTGCTGGACGGCGACTTCCCGGTGGGCGGCGGCAACTTCTACTCGATCGATGCCACCTATCTCGGCGGCCTGGCGAACGACGACACGCGCATCAAATACACCTCGCCGACGATCAACGGCTTCAGCTTCGGCGTCGATTTCACCCCGGTCGTGGGCGGGTCGACCCATGCCGGCCCCGGCGGCCGCAACGACCTGGTCAACGACAGCAGCACGCTGTACGAGAACGTCGTCACCGGCGGCGCGCAATGGGACGGCGATATCGGCGGCGGGACCGACCTGAAGATCTCCGCCACCGCCGCCACTGGCAACGGCGTCACCACCGACAACAATCCGGAGCATCACGACCTCGAGGCCTACACCCTCGGCGGCCGGGTCAAGTCGGGCGGCATCGCCGCCAGCGTGGACTGGACCCACTATTCCAGCCTGTACCTGACCAGCAAGTCGGTGGACACGGTCATCGGCGACGTCAGCTACCAGTGGGGTCCGTTCCTGACCTCGGTGTCCTATGCCTATACCTGGGCCGGCAGCAACAACGGCCTGGTGCAGCCCTACACCGGAGCCACGGACCTGCAGGACAACCACATCGCCGGCGTGAACCTGACCTACACGCTCGCGCCGGGCCTGAACACCTATGCCGAAGTGATCTACGAGAAGCAGAACTTCCGCGAGGGCAAGGATTTCGAGAACGCCAACCTGCTGACCGGCATCAACCTGGCGTTCTGAGGTTCCGGGTCGATCCGGACGCGACGGACCGCTCCCAACGGCCACTGTCTCGTTCCCTCCTAGGCTGAAGATCGCGTCCGGTCGATGGGGATGCGCGGCGCTGCCGGCCGCGCATCCCCTATTTTCATTCGAGGATCATGATGGCGCTCCGCGCCCTTCACCCCGACGCACACGGGAACGCATCTGCGCATGGAGCAGTCGGGCTTCCGACCCGGCCAGAAGCAGGCCTATGGCGGCGCCAAGGCCGGGTGGCAGCAGTTCCTAGCCGATCTGGAGCACGTCCTGGCGCGCCAGGATTGAGACCGTCGCCCGAAATTCCCGATCCGCTCGTCTTCGACAGGAGGTTTCCTTGAGCCTATAAATCCGGCAGATTCACCGCTGGCTGTCCATCGCCTTCACGATGACCGTCGTCGCCACGGGGCTGAGGGAGCCTCCCGAATGGGTGCTGTACTCACCGCTGCTGCCGCTTTTCCTGCTGCTGTTCACCGGCCTGTACATGTTCGTGCTCCCCTGCGCCACCAAGGGACGCAGCGGGTCACTGCGAAGCCGGCCGCGGATACCAGCAGGCCGGTTTCGGACCCATAACGGTCAAAGGTAAAGCCCATGGTTTTCTGGATAGCGAGCGTGGTTGGATTGGCGATCGCTTATCTCTTCGGTTCTACGCCCACGGGCTATCTGGCGGGGAAACTGCTCAAAGGCATCGATATCCGAGAGCACGGCTCCAAATCCATTGGGGCAACGAACGTATTGCGAACCCTGGGGAAATGGCCTGCGTTGGTGGTGCTCCTGGTCGATGTGCTGAAAGGTGTGGGGGCGATCGTCTTTGCCCGCTGGTTTTATCCTTGGTTCTATACATTGCCGTCCGTCACGCCACCGACAGCGCTTGATCTGAAAACCTGGGTGCCTTGGGCTGTTTGCTTGGCCGGACTTGCCGTGTTGTTGGGGCATAGCCGTTCGATTTGGTTGAATTTTGCAGGCGGCAAATCCGTTGCGACGGGGTTAGGCGTGTTGCTGGCGATGTCTTGGCCGGTAGGTTTAGGGGCTGCGATGGTTTTTGGCGTTGCCTTGGCTATTTTTAGAATTGTTTCCCTTGGTTCGATGCTAGCGGCGTTGACTGCGATCGCTCTCATCTGCGGCTGGGAGCAACCGCTGCCCTATCGGTTATTGGTAATTGCAGGGTGCATTTACGTGATTGTGCGCCATCGCGCCAACATTCAGCGGCTACTGTCTGGAACAGAGCCCCGCCTGGGGCAAAGTAGCCCAGAATCAAAAACGGAAGTGCGAATATAGTGCGTGCACTCTGGGCTGTCGAGATCGTCAACATGGGCTGCTTGTGGCCCATCTCAGTCAGTCTGGCCCGCCCCGATAGTGGCGATTGCACTCAGTGCCGGAGAGCGGACCTGACCGCACGCGACCAGAAGCTGACCATCGATCGTAGATTGGGACTATTCCTTCTGCGTTGCCGCAATCAGAGATGCGATGTCGCGCGCATTGAGCTTGTTGAGTTCCTCGAATGCCGCTGCGGTGTATTCTTTCTGACCCGCGCCCTCACCATAGAGGTGATAGGCGTTATCTTTATAGTAAAACATGAAGACAAACGGGACTGCAGGATTGTCTTTGTCAGCCGAAATAATCAAAGTTGATTTATCAGGGCAGCTGTAAACCAACCATCCTCTGCCGCCATAAGTCCGGTGCAGAGGACCAATATCGCATCGCTGGGGTTGGTCACGCTTCGGTGCCTCTGCTGCGTCGACCGACACCGTCAGGGCTAAGAACAATAGCCCAATCCCGATGGTCTTCATATTAGAGGGACTTCCGCTTCCCGCCCTTCCGGCACTCTCTTTCACGGCCCCGCCTCACGGCGCCGCCGGGTTCTTGCCGACCACCTTCTGCAGCTCGCGGTCGACTTGGACCTTGACGTCCTGCTCGACCTTGATGTTGAGGTTGATCTCGATCGGCTTGTCCGGCGCCTCGACCCGGATCACCGGCGAGCAGGCGCCGAGCAGCGCGGCAAGGCACAGGCCGGCGGCGCGGGATCGGTCGGTCATCGGGCCTCTTCCCTTCAGCATGGCGGCTCGGCGGTGCGGCGCCTGAGCCGCTCCGCATAATAGTCCCGGATGCGGTCGCCGATCCGCGCCAGCGCCAGGCTGCGCCGGGCGATGACGTAGAGCTCGCCCGACAGGTTGACGTTGAGCGCGATCGGGAACCCGCCATAGAGGTCGGGGTTGGAGCCGCGCACCGCCAGCCTGACATTCGCCTCGCCGTCGCTGCGGCCGTCCAGCGTCGCCCGCAGCGACTGGTACTGGAAGTTGCGCAGCGCCGTCATCAGCGTGTCCATGCCCGGGTCGGCGGCGGCCGCCGCCTTGATCTCGTCCGGCGCCGCCTCGCCGCCATAGCGGATCTCGCCCGGGCCGCGCGTCGCCAGCACGCCGTTCTCGACCACGATCGTGTCGCGGTCGAGGCGGAACGGGATGGTGCCGTCGACGATGCCGGTGGCCCGCACATCGTCCAGCCCGGCCGCGGCTACGGCGCGGGCCAGGTCGAGCCCCTCGATCTTCAGCACCGAGGGCCGGCGCCGGCCGGAGCCGCCCTCGACGCCGATCTTCGCCCCGGTCCAGTCGAGCGCCAGCCGCCGCAGGTCGACGCCGCCGGCCTGGCTCCAGCCGAAGCGGGCGTCGACATCGGTCAGGGGCGGCATCTCGCCGTCCAGGACGAACCGGCCGATCCGGACCCGCTGCCCGGCCGGCAGCCGCAGCGGCGAGAACCGGTCGAGCCGCAGCTCGGCCGCCGCCGCCTCGGCCCGGCCCCAGGGCGTGCGGAAGGCGCCGTTGCGCAGCCGCAGATCCAGCGCGGTCTCCGCGGCGCTGCCCCAGGCGATCCGCCCGCTGCCCTCCAGCCGGCCGTCGATGCAGGCCAGCGGCAGCGCGGCCAGGGCCGGCACCACATCCTTCGGCTGCAGCCCGCGGCGGCGGAACCGCACCGGATCGAGCACGAGGTCGAGCCCGCCGTCGCCGGTCGTCAGGTCGTGCGAGCCGGTGCCGGCGGCGCGGGCCCGGCCCTCCGGATCGGTCAGCTCGGCCTCGAGCGACAGCGTGTCGGTGGCGGCGTCGAGCCGGCTGCGCAGCGCTGCCTTCATCGGCACCACCGGGTCGCCCTCGATCGCCAGCCGCGCCGCGGTCAGGCTGGCGTCGATCGGCACTGGCGCGCCCGGGACGACCATGGCCTCGGCGTCGACATCCTCGACCGACAGCCCCGGCAGCGCCAGCTTGCCGTCCGCCGCGGTCAGGCGGTAGCTGCCGTCGGGCTGGGCCGGCGCGATCGCCAGGACCGGCGTGGTCGCGGTCAACCGGGTCGCGCTGGCGCCGGCGCCGATCGAGAGGACCAGCGCCAGGGCCGGCACCGATGCCCGCACCAGCGGCGGCCGGTCGCTGTCGAGGTCGGTCTCCAGCAGCGGCCGGCCCTCGGCATCCGGGCACAGCAACGCCGCCGCCGGCTCGGCCAGGCGCAGCCGCGGCGTGAAGTCCTGCGCCGGCGCCGTCATTGACAGGCATTCGCCATGCACCGGCCGCACCGTCAGATGCTGGCCGACGGTGTCGACCCGGACCGTGCCCTGGGCCGTGGCGTTGCCGCCCGCCTTGCCCGGCAGGCCGATCGCCGAACTGCCCGACAGCGTCACCGTCCAGCCGCCATCGGTGGTCTCGCCCGACGCCGTCATCGGGCCGGGGTCGATGGTCAGGCCGATCGCCTCGAAGGGGTCGAGGTCCAGCACCGCCTTCGGCACCCGGACCTTGGCCTGGCCGGCATCGTTCAGCCCGAGCTCGGCGTCGATCGAGCCGGCGACGTCGTAGCCGGCGACATTGCCCTTGGTGGCGCCGGCCAGCCGGGTCCACCAGGTGTCGCCCTCGCGGCTGAACTCCAGGCGCTGCGGCCCGCCGTCGCCGGGCAGCCAGTCGAGATCGACCGCGAGCTTGCCGGAGGCGAAGCGGCCCGCCACCTTCCAGGGCCGGCTGCCGGCCAGGGTCAGCGTGCCGCCGGACAGGTCGATGGTGGCGCTGAGCTGCCCGGTCTGCAGCGCCACGCCGCTGCCGGCCTGGACGCCGTCGGTCGAGACCCGGATGAAGCCGTCGGCCAGCAGCTGCGGCAACTGGTCGAGGCTGGGCAGGCCAGGGGTGCGCAGCGTCAGCCAGGCGTTGACATTGGCCTTGCCGGTCACCCCGCCCTCGAAGCCCAGGGCCGGCACCACCGCCGCCAGGTCGTTGGCCGCGACCTGCACCGCCAGGTCGGTGCCGTCGCCCTGCTTCGCGCCCTGCAGCTGCAGGCCGAAGCTGCCCTCGCCGGTGCCGATCTTGGCACCGATGATCAGTTGCTGCAGCCGCTGCAGCGTGCCGTTGCCCTGCACGCCGAAATCGCGGAACCGGGCCGTGCCGCGCACCACCTCGGCGACCGTCAGCGCGCCCTGGATCTCGCCGCTGCTGTCGCGCCCCCCGCCATAGGCGATCCAGCCGGTGACCCCGTCCAGCGACAGCTGGTCCGACCGGAAGCTGGCCTGCTCCAGCTGCACGCCGCCATAGATCTGGCCCTCGGGGGTGTTGGTCAGGTCGAACTTGGCCTGGGCCGCGGCACCGGCACCGGCCGGGCGCAGCCGTCCGCTCCACACCAGCCGGCCCAGCTCGTTGACCGCACCTTCGGCCTCGACCGGGGTGCGGATTCGGCCCCAGGGGGTGTCGATCACGATCGTGCTGTCGCTGACCGAGATGGTCTGGAACGGGATCGCGCCCAGCCCTCCTCCGCCGCCACCGCCCTCCAGCACCTCCATCCGCGGCAGGTCCAGCGCGCCCGACCGGTCGATGCCGAGCCGGATCGACACGCCGGACAGAGCGATCGAGGACAGATGGCCCTCGCGGATCAGGGTCCAGGGGTTGAAGCCGAGGGAGATGCGGTCGATCGTGATCCGCCCATCCGCCACGGCGATGCCGCCGATCTCGGCCGAGCCGAGATCGACGCTGGACACGGTCAGCCGCTCGACCGGCACGCCTTCGGCCCTGAGGCGGGCGATCGCCTCGGCCTCGACCCAGCCGGGCAACACCCCGCGCGCCGCGATCGCGAGCCCGACCAGGGTCGCGAGCAAAGCGGAGAGGCCGATCGTCCAGCGGCGACGGGGAAGGAAGCGCGCCATCCTGCCACTCTAACCGAGGCGGAGCGCCAAAGCAGCGTGCAGGTTGGTCCGGGGCAACCTAAGACCGGAGATCCTTCAGCATATAGCTGGTGTCCTCCAGCACGCCCGTCGGAGAACAGGCATGGCCGGGGACAATGCCGAACAGGCGGAAACCCAGGCTCTCGTAGAGCGTCTCGCCGCTGTCGCCACGCCGCGTGTCGAGCAGCAGCAGGGTGCGGCCGTGCCGGCGCGCCAGATCCTCGCCCGCCAGCATCAGCGCCCGGGCGATGCCGCGGCGCCGCGCGGCCGGATGCACCAGCAGCTTGGCGATCTCGGCCCGGTGAATGCCGTTGGCCGGCATGCCGAGCACCAGTTGCACCGTGCCGACCGTGCGTCCGTCCAGCCGCGCCACGATCAGCCGCCGGTCGCCGCTGCGGAAGGCGGGCTCCAGCCCCAGCCAGAACTCCCGCGCCGCCGCGACCGTGAAGGGCAGCACGAAGCCGACGCTGGCGCCGTCCAGCACGCAGGCCTGCAGCACCTCGGCGAGGTCGTCGAGATGCGCGGCGAGGCCGTCGGGGGCGACCTCCGACAGGGTGACCGGGGACGGACCGGGGGTGTCGGGCATGGCGGCGCTTATGGCTTGCACAGGGCGATGACGTAATGGGCCGGCTGCGGGCCGGGGCAGTGGAAGCGGGTCGGGCCGAACAGGCGGTAGCGCAGGCAATCGCCCGGGCGGAGCCGGTGCACCACATCGTCCACCATCAGGTCCAGCATCCCGTCCAGCATCCAGACATGCTGCTCGAGGCCGTGGATCGGCGGCGTGTCGTAGCTGACGACGGCGTCGGCCGGCAGCACGCCCTCGACCAGCTCGCCGCGGAAGCCGGTGGCGGGCGGCGAGACGCTGCGGCGGCGGAAGCCGGTTTCGGGATCGGTCCAGCCCGGCTGGTCTTCCCGGCGCAGCAGCTGCGGCGGGTCGGTCTCGACCTCGGCGATCAGGCCGGACATGGTGCGGCCATAGGCGGTGCAGAGCCGGCCGAGCAGCGAGGCGGTCGGGCTGGTCTCGCCGCGCTCCAGCCGCGACAGCGTCGCCCGGCTGACGCCGCTGCGCTCGGCCAGCGCATCCAGCGACCAGCCCTGCTCCGCCCGCAGCGCCGCCAGGCGCGCGGCCAGCCGGGCATCCACCGGCTCCAATTCATTGGCGAGGTCACTTCTCATGATCGGGAAACTATCCCGATCATGAGAAACAGGCAAGCGCCGTTACGGCGTTGGCGGCGGGGCGAAGCGCGGATCGCGCGGCGCGTCGCCCGGGAACGGCCGGGGCGAGTTGGCGACGACCTCGTTGGCCGGGTCGTCCAGCGTGAACAGCGCCACGCCGATCACGCCGATATTGCGCGGGTCGCCCTGCGGCGTGTTGGCGGCATAGGCGTCGTCCGGTGCGGAGAAGCGGAAGGCCGCGACCTCGTCCTCGCTCTTGCGGAAGCCCTCGATCACCAGCATATCGCCCGGACGCACCACATAGCCCCGGTTGGCGATGCTGCCGGACCGGCCGTTCAGCACGTCGAGCCCATCCACCGTGGCCACCACCTCGACCGTCCGCCGCCCCCGGTTGCTGAAGGCCAGCCGGTAGAGGTTGCCGGATCGGCCCTGGAGGCGGAGGTCGCCGCCGCTGGTCGGCGTCAGCCGCAGCGGCGTGCCCCTGGCGCCGAGCACCGAGAATTCGACGGTGCCGTCCGCGACCGGCAGGCTGCGGATCGTGCTGACCGGCCCCATCGCCGCGCTGCGGCGGCCGTCATAGCGGATCGTCACCTGCGCCTCCGGCCGGTCCGGCCAGAAGCGGGTCAGGCTGACGAAGCGGATCGGCGACCGGATCTCCTCGCCCCAGCGCGTGCCCAGCCGCTCCGTCTCCGCAACCGGCGGCCGGACGGGTTCGCTCCGGCGCGGCTGGGACGCTGCCGCACCCTGGCTCTCCAACGGCACGAGCCCGTCGGCGACTCCGGGCGCGGCGAGGCGCGAAACCGGCTCCTGATACAGCGTCAACTCCTGCACCGCCGGCCGCGACGACACGCAGGCGGCCAGGGCCAGCAGCAGCCCGGCCATCAGGATCTTCGACAGAATGCGCATGATCTCTCCCCAGAGATATCCAGCGCGGCATCATCGGTCCCGCTCTGCGGCGAAGCCGTGGCGGGGTGGAGGTGATTCGGCGGCCGAGCAATCCCGGTACAATGGCGGGCCAGCGGCCCTGCTACCGATCGGCGATGGGCCTGCCGCCCGCCAGACGGAGACGACCATGCCGCTTGCCGCGCCCTGCCCCTGATCGCCCTCCTCGCCTCCCCCGCCGCCGCGGACACGCTGCCCGAATGCCGCGCGCCGGCGGCGCTGGACGACGGCTGGGCCGTCGCCTCGCCCGAAGGCGAGGGCTTCGACCCGGTGCAGCTCTGCGCCCTCGGCCCGGCGCTGGAGGCCTGGCCGGAGGGCAACGCCCACGCCGTGCTGGTCGTGCGGCACGGCAGGCTGGTCTATGAGCACTACTTCGCCGGCGAGGATGAGCGCTGGGGCCAGCCGCTGGGGAAGATCCCGCATGATGCGGAGACCAAGCACGATTTGCGCTCGATCACCAAGAGCGTGACGTCGCTGCTGGTCGGCATCGCCGTCGACTATGGCTGGATCAAGGACATCGACGCGCCGGTGCTGGCGCTGCTGCCGCAATACGCCGATCTGCGCTCGCCCGAGACCGACCGCATCACCCTGCGGCACCTGCTGACCATGTCGAGCGGGCTGGCCTGGAGCGAGGACCTGCCCTACAGCGACCCGCGCAACAGCGAGCGGCTGATGTCGGACGCGCCGGACCCGTACCGCTATGTGCTGGAGCAGCCCTTCGCCGCGGCGCCGGGCGAGCGCTGGACCTACAGCGGCGGATCGACCGCCCTGCTCTCCGCCGTGCTGAAGCAGGCATCCGGCCGGTCGCTCGACGTGCTGGCGCAGGAGGTGCTGTTCGCGCCGCTCGGCATCGTCGATGTCGAATGGGTGCGCTATCCGAATGGCGACCCGGTCGCAGCCTCCGGCCTGCGGCTGCGGCCGCGCGACATCGCCAAGCTCGGCCGGCTGGTGCTCGACCGCGGCGCCTGGCAGGGCAAGCCGATCGTGTCGGCCGGTTGGATCGGGCAGTCCACGGCATCGCAGATCGCCGTCGAGGACCAGGTCGCCTACGGCTTCCAGTGGTGGCTCGGCCGCTCGCTGGTCGACGGCCGGGAGGTCCGCTGGGCCGCCGGAATCGGCTGGGGCGGGCAGCGGCTGTTCCTGGTGCCGGACCGGGACCTGCTGGTGGTGGTCACCGCCGGGCTCTACGACCGGCCCGACCTGCAGGACCAGCTCGGCCGGACCGTGCTGGACCGCCATGTCCTGCCGGCCCTGGCGCAACCCTAGGGCGCTTCCTGCGAACGGTAGAAGGCCGCCGCGTCGGCGGTGAAGGCCGTGCGCGCGGACGCGTCGAAATAGAACATGTGGCCGCCCTTGTAGAGCCGGAGCGCCACGCGCCCCTCGCGCCCCAGCAGCGGCAGGTGGTCGATCAGGTAGCGGCTGACCGAATAGGGCGTGACGATGTCGCTGCGGCCATGGGCCACCAGCACGTCGAGATCGGGGTTGAGCGCCAGCAGCTCGCGCAGGTCCCGCTCGATGCTGGCCTGGACGATGCCGCGGGCCTCCCAGCGCCATTGCCCGGCGATGTCACGGTTCAGCAGGTTGAAGGTCAGCACGGTCTTGAAGCCGAGCGCGTCGCGCGCATGGCCGACGAACAGCCCGCCGAGGGCCTGGGTATAGCCGTCGAGCACCGGGTCGAAGCCGTCATCCGCCGGGGAGTCCGGGAACGGGTCGGGCGACAGGAAGGCGGCGTCGTAGGCGCTGACGATCCCGTCCGCGCCGGCCTGGTCGAGATAGGCGTCGCCGATGAAGCCGCGCGACCGGGCGACGATGTCGGGCGATACCCCGGTCAGCTGGGCCACGCGGGCATAGAAGGCGTCGGCCGCCTCGCCCTCGGGCGGGCGGCCCGCCAGGGTCGTCAGGTAGTCGGTCAGGGCGAAGCGCTCGGCCGCGGCCAGCGCTTCGGGGGTGAAGGCGTCGCGGCGGTCGAGCGCGGCGGCGGCGAGCGAGGGCAGCCGCAGCGCCGCCACCAGCGCGAAGCGGCCGGCGCCGAACATCAGCCGGCCTTCCACGAAGGGCGAAACCATGACGATGCCGTTGACCAGGACGCCCTGCTCCCGCTGCAGGGCGCGCGCCAGCTTGACGCTGCGGAAGCCGCCATAGCTCTCGCCCAGCAGGAATTTCGGCGAGACGCTGCGGCGGTTCTGCGCCAGGTACAGCGCGACGACCTTGGCCAGCGACTGGGCGTCGGCGCGCTCGCTCCAGAAATCCTTCGCCGTGTCGGGATCGGCGGCGCGGCTCCACCCCGCGCCGACCGGATCGACGAAGACCAGATCGGTGAAGGCCAGCCAGGTGTCGGGGTTGTCGTGCAGCCGCGCCCTGGCCGGATCCCGCGCGAAATCGGGCCCGACCGCCCGCGGCCCCGCCAGTCCGAGCTGCAGATAGGCCGAGGCCGCGCCGGGCCCGCCATTGAACACGAAGGTGACCGGGCGGGTCTCGGCCGGGGCATCGTCGAGGACATAGGCGGTGTAGAAGACCGCGGCCGAGCGCTTGCCCGTCTGGTCGAACAGGGGAATTGTCCCGGCGGTGGCGGTGGTGGCCATCGTCCGGCCGCCGGCCGTCACAGTGTGTTGGGTGACCGAATCTTCCGGCAGCAGCGCCAGCACGCCGCCGGCGGGGGCGGCACGGCCCGCAGCACCGCCCTCCGACGGCTGCGCCTGGGCGGCGGCGGCCAGCAGCAGGACGACCAGCCCGGCGAGGAACGATCGGAACGAAATCCGGCGCAGCATGGTCACCCGTCCGGCTAGACATTCATCCGACTTTACCACCCTCAATATCCCGATGAAATTCCGCACAATCCCTGTTATAAATACATGAGCGGAACAAAGATAATCGGACGCTTCTTGTTCTCTGCCATTGCGATTGTGCAGACCCGATGTCCGCGCGTTTCCTGCTTGCCGCCGCCCTGCTCCTGATCTCGGGATGCGATCGGCCGCCTCCCCCAAGCTCTACGATGCCCGAAGCTGCGTCCAGCGGAACAGCCGGCGAGGTTGCCCGCCTGCAAGCAGCGCTGGCACGGGATGTGCCCGGCGGGATCACGGACGCGCCCGACGGCGAACAGAGATGGGCGGCCCTGGCGCAGACCGAGATCAAGGCCCGCGGCCACGCCATCCGTCGCCCGCAGCTGGTGGTGGTGGTCGATCGCAACCCCGCCGTCCAGGAGATGCGCATCCTGCTGGCGCAGCCCTCCGGCGGCTGGCAGAGCCTCGGCGGCGTCAAGGTCTCGACCGGGCAGGAGGGGCGGAACGGCTATTTCATCTCGCCGACCGGTGTGTTCCTGCACACGGACGAGATCCTCGACTGGCGCGCCGAAGGCACCTTCAACGCGAACGGCATCCGCGGCCTCGGCCTGGCGGGCATGCGGGTGTGGGATTTCGGCTGGCAGACCGCCGAGCGGGGCTGGGAGGCGGAGGGCCGGGAATCGACCATCCGGCTGCTGGTGCACGCAACCGACCCGGATTATCTCGAGCAGCGCCTTGGCCGCCCGGCCTCCAAGGGATGCATCCGCGTCCCGGGCCCGATGAACGTCTTCCTCGACCGCAACGGCATCCTCGATGTCGACTATGAGGCGGCGGCGAAGTCCGACCCGCGCTACGATGCGGTGCTGCGCCCCGACCGCACCCCGACGCCGCTGGCCGGCAACATGCTGGTGATCGTGGATTCCGCCGCGGGCTACGGGGCCACGGCGCAGGCCCGGTAGGCGGCCTACTCGGTCTGCACCCCGCGCTCGCGCAGCATCGTCACCAGGGCGTCGCGCTGCGGCAGATAGTCGTCGCGCAGCAGGCCCAGCAGATGGGCGTCGAGGAACTGGCCGCCCTTGCGCACATGCTGGCGCAGCAGCCCCTCCTCCTGGAAGCCGAAGCGCCTGTGCATCCGCACCACGCCCGGATTGCTGGTCAACACCTCGCAGCACAGCTTGTTCAGCTTCAGCTCGAGGAAGACATGGTCCAGCACCTTGAGCTCGACCCAACTGCCGATGCCCTTGCCGCGCAGGTCGCTGGCGCCGAGGTAGAAGGCCCAGGCGCACTTGCTGTTCTGCTGGTCGATATCGACCAGGTTGGCCAAGCCGATCGGCTCACCGGCATCGAGGATGATCCAGTAGACCCGGCGCGGATCGGCGATGGCGCGGGCGAACCAGGCATCGTGCTCCGGTCGCGTGATGACGTGGTCGGTGTACTGGTGGACCGCGACATGCGGCAGGTTCCGCCAGGTGAACAGCCGGTCGGAATCCCTCGGCTCGACCCGCCTCAGGCTCAGCATTCCTGTGATCCCCCGATCGTCGTCTTTCGTGCTGTGATAGGCTGGGCCACTCGCCGCTGCCAGGGGCCGCGGCGAGTGATCGGACCGACCGTCCCAGCCTACGCCGCCAAAGCCCGCCGGCGTTCCTCCACCACCTGCTCGGCGATCCGGCCCATCAGCTCCTGCAGATGGTCGAAGCGGGCGGTGAAGCTGCCGACGCCGAGCGTGACCGAGCGCAGCTCGACCGCAAGGCCATGCATCTCCGATTCCGGCAGCTGGCAGTCGATCAGGTCCCAGCCGGTCCAGCCCTCGCGCGCGGTCATACCGAGGATCTGGCCGCGCCGGCTGGAGACGATGGCGTGCACCTTGGCGGTGTATTCCGCCGGCACCGCGATGGTCACCGCCTGGATCGGCTCCAGCAGCACCGGGTCGCAATTCGCCAGCCCCTCGGACATCGCCATCTGCGCCACGGTGCGGAAGGCCTGGTCGGAGCTGTCGACCGAATGGTGCTGGCCGTCGGTCAGGGCCACGGCGAGGTCGACCACCGGAAAGCCCAGCGGGCCCCGGACCATGGCTTCGCGCGACCCCGCCTCCACCGCCGGGATGTAGTTCTTCGGCACGGCGCCGCCGACCACCTTGTTCTCGAACACGAAGCCGGCGCCGCGCGGCATCGGCCGGATCTCGACCTGGATGTCGGCGAACTGGCCGTGGCCGCCGGTCTGGCGCTTGAAGCGGGAATGCTGCCTGGTCGGCCGCCGGATCGTCTCGCGATAGGCGGTGCGGGTCGGCACCGTGGTCACCGAAACGTTGAACCGGCTCTTCAGCCGCTCGACCGCGATCTGCAGCTGGATGTCGCCCTGCCCGGCCAGGGTCAGCTCGCCGGTCGCGTCGATGTGATGCACCGACAGCGCCGTGTCCTCCTCGCACAGCTTGGCCAGCGAGGTGGTCAGCTTGACGTCGTCCTTGCGGTCCGACAGCGACAGCGCCACGGCGTGCACCGGCTCCGCCGGCTTCGGCCAGTTCCAGGTCGCCTCGGCGGTGCCGTCGGCGCGCAGCGTCTGGCCGGTGGCGAGGTCGTCGAGCCGGGCGATGCCGACGATCTCGCCGGCCCAGGCCTCGGCCAGCTTCTGGTTCTCGCCGCCCTTCAGCCGGTACACGCCGGAGATGCGGCGGCTGCCGAGATTGCTGTTGTCGGCCAGCCGGCCGCTCCACAGCCGCGCCAGGCTGAGCTTGCCGGTGTGCGGCTGGTGCTGGGTCTTGAACACGGTGGCGGCGAAGCCGCCATGGGCGTCGTAGCCGAGCCGGGTGGCCGCCGCCTCATGCGCGGGGGCCTCGTGGCGCAGCGCCTTCCACAGCCGGGTGACGCCGTTGCCGTGCTCGGCCGAGCCGAAGAACACCGGCACGATCAGGTCCTGCTGCAGGTCGCGGGTGAGCTGGGTGTAGATCTCCTTCGGCGCCGGGATCTTGTCCTCGAGCAGCTGCTCCAGCAGCGCGTCGTCGAAATCGGCCAGGGATTCGAGCAGGGTCTGGCGCGCCTCGTCCTGGCGCGGCTTGATGTCGCCCGGCGCCTCGATCAGGTCGGAGGACTGGTTCTCGCGCCATTTGTAGGCGCGGCCGCTGACCAGGTCGACATAGCCGGAGACGCTGTCGCCGTCGCGGATCGGCACTTCACGCAGCAGCAAGGGGCGGGCCGAGACCTGCTGCAGGGCGGCCAGCAGGTCGCGCATGCGGATGCCGGACCGGTCCATCTTGTTGATGAACAGGATGTGCGGGATCTCGTGCTCGTCCAGGAAGCGCAGCAGCGGCGCCAGGATCACGGCGCGGTCCGGATCGGCCTCGGCCACCACCACGGCGATATCGGTGATCATCAGCGCGGCCATGGCGTCCTGCGCCAACTCGACCGAGCCGGAGCAGTCGATCAGGGTCCAGTCCTCGTCGAGATAGCGGCAGGAGGCCAGGTTCGGCTCGATCGTCATCTGCCGGGCGCGGGATTCGGGCGAGGCGTCGCCCACGGTGTTGCCCTGGGCCACGCTGCCCTTGCGCGGGATCGCGCCGGCGCTGTGCAGCAGCGCCTCCATCAGCGTGGTCTTGCCGCTCGAATACGGCCCGACCAGGGCCGCGCTACGGAATCTGGGGGCAGGGCGTTCCTGCGGCATGCGCATCCTCCCTTGTGCACGGGCCCGCCATGCCGACCGGGACCAATGCCCGATCACTGCGGGCCCTTTTGGAGGGTCAGCATGACACTTCCGCGACGATCGGCACAATCCCGATCTGAGCGGCCGAACCGCTATCGCCGGCGGGCCAGATCGGTCTTCGAGAAATCGTCTCCCTTGTAGAGCAATGGTACGTCATGGGACTTCGCCGCGGCGTAGGCGAAACAGTCGCCCATATTGAGCGCGGCGGGGTGGCGCCCTTTCCCGAGACGATCGAATGCGGTCAGGGCAATGTCCATTTCAGCTTCACCGATCGGCACGATCCGGATATCGCCCGCCGACAGGAAACGCGCAACGACATCCCGAGCTTCGGGCACGCTGTAGGAGCGGATGCGGCACAGCGCCGTGACCGTTTCATAGACAGCGATTGCCGATGTCATCCGGTTTTCGGCGGCAGCAAGGTCGTCGGCAAGCTGGACAGCTCCGGTCTCGCCAACCAGCATGGCGATCATCGCCGAGGCGTCGACGAACATCAGACGTCGCCGCTGAGCTCGTCAAAAAATTGCTTGTCTGCAACGAGACCAGTCGCCGGACGGGACAAAACCTCGGCGCGCAGTTTGGCGATGCGTTCCTGCAACGGAACCGTCTCGTCCTCCCGGCGCAACTCATTGCGGACCGCCAGCTTCACGGCCTCGGTCAGGCCGATCCGCCGGCGCCGTGCGAGCTCGCGCACCAGTCCATCGGCTTCCACGTCTCGAATGTGAAAGGGCATCACAGGCCTCCTGTTATCCGGATAGATAATCCCAGATATCCATCTAGACAACGACGACCATCACGCAATCGACCCCGGCGTGAAGGTCGGAACCACCGTGACCGGGCGGCCCGGCAGGTCCAGCGCGGTCACCCGCTCCGGCGTGCGGGCGATCATCCGGCCGGCACGCAGCACCAGCAGGCGGGTCGCCTTCAGCCGCACCGCCTCGAACGGATCGGCGGCCTGCAGCAGCACCAGATCGGCCCGGCAGCCGGGCGCCAGGCCGTAGCCGTCGAGCTCCAGGATCTTCGCCGCCTCGGTGGTCACCGCGGCGAAGCAGCGGCCGATGGCGTCGAGCGCGGTCATCTGCCCGACATGCACCGCCATATGCGCCACCTCCAGCATGTCGGCCGACCCCATCGCGTACCACGGGTCCATGACGCAGTCCTGGCCGAGGGCGACGGTGATGCCGGCCGCCATCAGCTCCGGCACCCGGGTCATGCCGCGGCGCTTCGGATAGGTGTCGTGGCGGCCCTGCAGGGTGATGTTGATCAGCGGGTTGGCGATCGCCGCCACCCCGGCCTCGCGCATCAGCGGGATCAGCTTCGAGACGTAGTAGTTGTCCATCGAATGCATCGAGGTCAGGTGCGACCCCGTCACCCGACCGCCGAGGCCGAGGCGATGGGTCTCCGCCGCCAGCGTCTCGATGTGGCGGGACTGCGGGTCGTCGCTCTCGTCGCAATGCAGGTCGACCGGCAGCCCCCGCTGCGCCGCGATCTCGCACAGCCGGCGCACCGAGGCGGCGCCGTCGGCCATGGTCCGCTCGAAATGCGGGATGCCGCCGACCACGTCGACGCCGAGGTCGAGCGCGCGCAGCAGGTTGCGCTCGGCGGTGGCGGAGCGGTACAGCCCGTCCTGCGGGAAGGCGACCAGCTGCAGGTCGAGATAGGGCGCGACCCGGCGCTTGACCTCGAGCAGCGCCTCGACCGCCAGCAGCCGGTCGTCGCAGACATCGACATGGCTGCGGATCGCCAGCAGCCCCTGCGCCACCGCCAGGTCGCAATAGGCCAGCGCCCGGGCGATCACCGCCTCCTGCGTCAGCTGCGGCTTCAGCTCGCCCCACAGCGCGATGCCCTCGAGCAGCGTGCCGGACCGGTTCAGCCGCGGCAGGCCGAGCGACAGCGTGGCATCCAGGTGAAAATGGGAGTCGACGAAGGGCGGCGTCACCAGCCGGCCGCCGGCGTCGATCTCGTCGCGTCCCTCCGCCGCCAGGTGCGGCTCGACCGCGACGATGCGGCCGTGCTCGACGCCGATGTCGATGCCGGTGCGGCCGTCGGGCAGGTTGGCGTTGCGCAGGACGAGATCCATGGCGGGACTGGCCTTCGGGAATTTCACTGAGGGAAAAGCGCCGCCGACGATAGCATGCGGCCAGTGCATGGAAAGACGGGAGAGCACCCATGTTCCACACGACATGGGGCGAGATCCGCCGGGCCCGGCCCGACGAGGCGGAGGTGATCCGGACCCTGGTCCGGCGCGCCTATGCGAAATGGATCATCAGCGTCGGGATCGAGCCGAAGCCGATGCGCGCCGACTATGTCCGCGCCCTGGCCGAGCACGAGATCTGGGCGATCGACGGCATCCATGGCTGCATCGCCCTGATCGAGCTGAGGCCCGAGCCCGACCACCTGCTGATCGTCAATGTCGCGGTCGACCCCGGCCATCAGGGTCGCGGCCTCGGCGGCCGGCTGCTGGACTTCGCCGAGCGCGAGGCCCGGCGCCGCAGCATCGCCGAGCTGCGGCTCTACACCAACATCCGGATGTCGGAGAACCGCGCCCTCTACGCCGCCCGCGGCTACAGCGAGACGCATCAGGAGCAGCGGGGCGAGTACACCATCGTGCACATGGCGAAGCCAATCCCCGCTGCCTGATTGCTCCCGCCGCCTACAGCACGAAATCGGCGGCGACGAGGCCGATCGTGCCGGTCAGCTGGATGTGGAAGTCGGCGGTGCCGTCGCCGTTGACGTCGCCGGCGACGGTGGTGACGCCGGGGGCGCTGAAGGCGAAGCGCAGCTGACCCGCCACGCCGGTGAAGAGCGCGTTGCCGATGAAGCTGAAGGCCTGGTCGCCGGCCACCGTGGTGTTGGCGTCGATCGCCGCCAGGTCGAGGCGGTCGGCCTGGGCGTGGCTGAAGTCGGTGATGACGTCGGCATTGGCCCCGACCGCGCTGTCGCCGAGGGCGGTGAACCGGAACTGGTCCGCCCCGGCGCCGCCGGCGAGCGTGTCCTTGCCGGCCCCGCCCGTGAGGACATCGTTGCCGTTCCAGCCCTGCAGCGTGTTGGCGCCGACAGTCCCGCCGAGCGTGTCGTTGCCCTGACTGCCGGAAAGATTCTCGATCCCGGTCAGGGTATCGCCCTGGGAGTCGCCGCCGATACCGGTGCCGGCGGCGAGGCTGACCGCGACCCCGACCGCGCTGGTATAGTAGCTGGCGGTGTCGATGCCGGCGCCGCCGTCCAGCGCGTCGGCCCCCGCCCCGCCGCGGAGCACGTCGTCGCCGTTCCAACCCTGCAGGTTGTTGGCCCCGGCGTTCCCGACCAGGGTGTCGCTGCCCTGGCTGCCATTGATGTTCTCGATCCCGATCAGGGTATCTCCCTGGGCGTCGCCGCCCGCACCGGTGCCGCCGGCGAGGCTGACCGTGATGCCGACCGCGCTGTCATAGTAGCTGGCGGTGTCGGTGCCGGCGCCGCCGTCCATCACATCGGCCCCCGCCCCGCCGCGGAGCACGTCGTTGCCGTTCCAGCCCTGCAGCGTGTTGGCCCCGGCATTCCCGGTGAGGCTGTCATTGCCCTGGCTGCCGGAGAGGATCTCGATCTCGGTCAGGGTGTCGCCCTGGGCGTCGCCGCCGAGACCGGTGCCGGTGACCAGGCTGACCGTGACCCCGACCGCGCTGTCATAGTAGCTCGCAGTGTCGGTGCCGGCGCCGCCCTCGAGGACGTCGACGCCGGCGCCGCCGCGGAGCACGTCGTTGCCGTTCAGGCCCCGCAGCGTGTTGGCCTCCGCGTTCCCGACCAGGGTATCGTTGAGCTGAGTGCCGATGATATTTTCGATCCCGATCAGGATATCGCCCTGGGCGTCGCCGCCGCTGCCGATGCCGGTGGCGAGGCTGACCGTGATCCCGGCCGCGCTGTCGGAATAGATCGCGGTATCGTTGCCGGCGCCGCCGTCCAGCGTGTCGGCCCCGGCCCCGCCGCGGAGCACGTCGATGCCGGCCAGGCCTTCGAGCCTGTCGTTGCCAGCCATGCCGATGAGCGTGTCGGCGCCGCCATAGCCGGACAGCACATTGGCCGCGGCCGAGCCGGTCAGGACGTCGTTGAAGCCGTCGGTGCCGGCGATGTTCTCGATGTCGGCGCCGATCACGTCGCCATCGGCATCGCCGCCGGACGCCGTCAGGGTGGTCAGGTTGACCGTCACCCCGGCCGGGCCGTCATAGCTGATGGTGTCGATGCCGGCGCCGCCGGACAGGGTGTCCGCACCGGCGCCCCCGGTGAGGAGATCATTCCCGTCGCCGCCGCTGAGCGTGTCGTTCCCGGCCAGGCCGGCCAGCTCGTCGGCGCCAGCCTGGCCGGTCAGCAGATTGGCGACGGCAGAGCCGGTCAGGGTGTCGTTGAAGCCGGTGCCGCGGACGTTCTCGATGTCGGTGCCGAAGCTGTCGCCCTCGGCGTCCCCGCCCAGGGCGGTGAAGGTGGTCAGGTCGATGGTCACCGCGGTCGAGCCGTCATAGGCGATGGTGTCGCTGCCGGCCCCGCCGAGCAGTAGGTCCCCCCCGGCGCCACCCAGGAGCACATCGTTGCCAGAGCCGCCGTCGAGTTGGTCGTCGCCGTCCAGGCCGTTGAGCGTGTCGTTGCCGCCACTGCCGAGCAGGAGGTTGCCCTGGACCGACCCGGTCAGGACGTCGTCGAACCCGTTCGTGCCCTGGATGTTCTCGATGTCGCTGCCGATGCTGTCGCCCTGGGCGTCGCCGCCGACGCCGACGCCGCCGATGGTCACCGTCACCCCGGCCGGGCCGTTGTAGACGATGGTATCGACGCCGGCGCCGCCGTTCAGCGTGTCGGCGCCGGCCCCGCCTTCGAGCATGTCGTCGCCGCTGGTGCCGTTCAGGTCGCTGATCCCGCCATGGAGCACGTCGTTCCCGGCCCCGCCGAAGAGGAAATCGTTGCCGGCGCCGCCATTGATGTCGTCGTTGCCGTCCCGGCCGTCGATCGTGTCGCGGCCGCCCAGGCCGCGCATGTCGTTGGCCCCGGCCGACCCGGTCAGGCCGTCGATTTGGTTCGAGCCGTAGACATCCTCGATGTCCGGACCGATCACATCGCCCTGCGCGTCGCCCCCGGACGCCGTCAGCGCCGAGAGGTCGATCGCCACGCCGTCGATGCTGGAGGCGTAGGTGATCCGGTCTACGCCGGCGCCGCCGTTCAGCGTGTCCGCGCCGGCGCCGCCCTGGAGGATATCGTTGCCGTCGCCGCCGGTCAGGATATCCGTGCCGTCGCCCGCGGTCAGGGTGTCGTCGCCGGCGCCGCCGTCGAGTTCGTCATTGCCCTGGCCCGCGACGTTCCCGGCGGTCAGCGTGTCGTTGCCGTCGAGGCCGGAGAGGATGTTGTTGCCGGCCCCGCCGACCAGCCGGTTGTCGGCGGCCGAGCCGATCAGCGTGTCGTCGAAATCCGATCCATCGATGTTCTCCATATCGGCGCCGACCGCGTCACCCTGGGCGTCGCCGCCGCTGCCGGTGCCGCCGATCGTGACGGTCACCCCGGCGGCGCTGTCGCGGTAGTCGGCGGTGTCGACCCCGGCCCCGCCGTTCAGGAAATCCGCCCCGACTCCGCCGATGAGCCGGTCGTTCCCGTCGCCGCCGTTCATGGTGTCCCGGCCGCCGAGACCGGTGAGGGTGTCGTTGCCGCCGAGGCCGTTGATGGTGTCGTTGTTGGCCGTGCCGTCGAGGAAATCGATGAACTCGGTGCCGTTGATGACCGCCATGATGAATCCCTGATCGGAAAACGAGAATTTTCTTGTCCGATCCTGCCGGAAAAGGATGCTAATGACGGTTCGTTTTGCAGTTATTTTGTTGCGCGATTTTCGCCCGATCAGCCGCTGATCGCGCCGCGGAGCAGCGCCATGGCGACCGCCTCCGCACGGCTGCCCGCCCCGAGCTTGCGCATGGCCGAGGCGACATACTCATTGACGGTGTAGACCGACAGCGACAGCCGGCGCGCGACCTCCTTGCTCGATGCGCCGCGGGCGATCCAGGTCAGGCAGTCGCATTCGCGCGGGGTCAGCGGCGACCGGGACGCCGGGGCCGTGGGCAGCGCCATGGCGGGCGCGGATGTTCCCACCGTGGCGAGCCCGCGCTCGATCCGCAGCGCCCGGCTGAGATGCGGCCCGATCGCGCGCAGCGTCCGGACCTGTTCGTCATCCCAGTCCGGCCGCCGCCGGGGCCGCCAGACCGACAGCATCGCCGACAGGTTGCGCCGGTCGAAATCCACCCAGTACAGGCCGTGGTCCTTGCCCTGCGGCCGCATGAAGTCGTTGTAGAACTCCGTGCGGTGATAATCCGCGTTCGGGATCAGCGCCGAATGGGCGAAGGTAGAGCCGGGCTCCAGCCGCGGCAGCAGCGGCAGCAGCGGCAGCAGCGGCAGCAGCTTGTGGAAATGCGCGTTGTAGCGCTCGACATAATCGGGGTCGGTCTCGGACGCCATGGTCGCGGGGCACGATGCGGCCGGGCTGATCCGGCGCAGCACCACCGCCTCGCCGCCCAGCGCCGCGCCGAGCACGCGCAGCACCGCGAGCCAGTCTTCGTTGCCGATGCCGGCGTCATAGATCTGGTCGATCAGCCCGAGGACCGAGTGGTCGTCCGCCCGGGCGAAGGACGGCGAAACATCGACCGCCGGCCGAGCCGCCGACCTGCCGATGGAACGGCCTTGCATGATATCCCCTCTCTCTCGCACGCCAGGCGGGGCCCGGCGCTGCACATGCCGTGCATAAGAGAATACTGGATCTGACCGGATCTTGTCGCGGTGATGGAGCGCACACCCTCAGAATTTGCTGCGAAAGCTCGCCTTGGAGTCGGAGCGAACCCTCAGAACAGGCTCTCCAGCGGTCTCGGCCGCTCGACCGCGAACCCCTGGGCCTGGTCGATCCCCATGGCACGCACCAGGGCGAGCGTCTCGTCATCCTCGACCTGCTCGGCGACCGTGACGGCGCCGAGGCGATGGCCGATCGCATTGATCGATTCGACGATGGCGCGGTCGACCGCGCTGGTCGTGATCTGGCGGATGAAGCCGCCGTCGATCTTCAGCCCGTCGACCGGGAACTGCCGGAGATAGGCGAAGGAGCTGAGGCCGCTGCCGAAATCGTCGAGCACCACGGCGCAGCCGGCGGCCCGCGCCTTGGCGACGAACCGGCTGGCCGCGGCCAGGTTGTTGATCACCGCGGTCTCGGTGATCTCGAGATGCAGGCGCCCGGATGCGAGGCCGGAGGCGGCCAACTCCTCCTTCAGGAAGGGCCAGAGGAACGGGTCGTCCAGCGTGTTGGCCGAGAGGTTGATGCCGATCGAGAGATCGGGCGCGGCGCGCAGCTGCGGGCCATAGCCGTGCAGCGCGGTGCGGATCACCCAGCGGTCGATGTTGCCCATCAGATCGTATCGTTCCGAGGCCGGGATGAACCCGGCCGGCGCGACCAGATCGCCATTGTCGTCCTGCATCCGCAGCAGAATCTCGAAATGGCGCGCTTGCGGCGCCCCGGGCCGCAGATCGCGAATCTCCTGCGCGAACAGCCGGAACCGGTTGGCCTCGATCGCGTCGCGGATGCCGGCCGCGACCTGGATCTCGCGGCGATGGCGCTGCGCCGCGCTGCCGTCGCCGCCATAGACCGACGCCCGGCTGCGCCCGGCCGTCTTGGCGGTGTAGCAGGCGACGTCCGCCTGGCTCAGCAGCTCGTCCGCCCGGGTCCCGTCGGCGGCGACCACGGTCAGCCCGATGCTGGCGCCGATCGGATAGGCCTTGTCGTCCCAGGTGAAGCGCAGCCCGGCCACGGCGCGGATGATCTGCCGGGCGATGGTGACGCCGTCGCCGATCGCGCAGTCGCGCAGCAGCAGGGCGAATTCGTCGCCGCCGAGCCGGGCGACCAGGTCGCCCTCGCGGCCGCGCCGGCGCAGCAGGTTGGCGACCTCGCGCAGCAGCGCGTCGCCGGCGGCGTGGCCGGCGCCGTCATTGACGATCTTGAACCGGTCGAGATCCATGAAGCACAGCACGTGCTCGCGCCCGTCGCGCTGCGCCTGTTCGCAGGCCTCGCGCAGCGCCCGCTCGAAGGCCAGGCGGTTGGGCAGGCCGGTCAGGCTGTCATGGCTGGCGGAATGCGCCAGCGCCTGCTGCAGCGTGCGGTCGCGGGTGACGTCCTGGAACACCAGCACCGCGCCGATGATCTCGCCCGCCGGGGTGCGCAGCGGCGCCGCCGAATCCCGGATGTGCCGCCGCTCGCCGCCCCGCGCCAGCAGGACGACGTCGTCGTCGAGATGGTAGGGCTGCATCCGTTCGAGGCAGGATTCCACGGGATCGGGAACGGCGGCGCCGGCCTCGTCGATCAGGCGGAAGACCTGGCGCAGGGGCTGGCCCATCGCCTCCTCCGCCGGCCATCCGGTCATCTGCTCGGCGGCCGGGTTCATGAAGGTGACCCGGGCCAGCGCATCGGTCGAGATCACCGCGTCGCCGATCGAATGCAGGGTGACCCGCAGCCGCTCCTTCTCCTCGAACAGCGCCTCGGCCAGGTCGACATGGTCGGTGATGTCGGTGTGGGTGCCGATGATCCGCCGCGCCCGGCCGTCCTCGGCGCGCTCGACCACCTTGCCGCGGTCGAGGATCCAGCGCCAGGACCCGTCCTTGGCCCGCATCCGGTGCTTCAGCACGAAGTCGGGCGACCGGCCGGCGAGGTGGTCGTCGATGATCGCCCAGCAGCTGGGCAGGTCGTCCGGATGCACCCGGTCGGACCATTCGCCGACGGTGGCGCCGATCTCGTCCTCCTCATGGCCCAGCATCGCCTTCCATTGGCGCGAGTAGAAGACGTGCCCGGTGTCGATGTCCCAGTCCCAGATGCCGTCGCCCGCCCCGTCGAGGGCGAACTGCCAGCGCGCCTCGCTGCGGCGCAGCGCCGCCTCGGCCGTCTTCATCTCGGTCAGGTCGCGCGAGGTGCCGATCAGCCCGATGACGGCGCCGTGCTCGTCCCGCAACGGCGCCTTGGCCGAGGAGTAGATGCGTGACACGCCGGCGACCACGGCGACCTCTTCGGTCGTGAAGGTCTCCCCCGTCTCCAGGGCGTGGCGATCGTTCTCGATCAGCGCCCGGGCCGTCTCGGCCGGGAAGATCTCGGTGTCGTGGCGGCCGATGACGTCGATCCCCGCCCGCCCCATGACCTTCTCGACAGCCGGATTGACGAGGAGGTAGCGGCCGTCGCGGTCCTTCACATAGATCAGGTCGGGCGTGCCCTTCATCACCGCCTGCAGCAGGGCCAGGGTGTCGTGCAGACGCCGGTTGCGCTCGACGTCGTCGGTGATGTCCCAGCAGGCGCCGAGGCCGCGCAGCAGCGACCCGTCGGACGCATAGGTCAGCCGGATCGAGGCGCGGATGTGTCGGGTCGTGCCCGACGCCTGGTGCAGGACCCGGTAGTCGACCCGGTATTGGGCGGCATGATCGCGCTCGGCCGCGTCGTGGATGCGGGTGACTCGCTCCACATCGTCCGGAGGAAGAATGCGACGGAGGCCCTCGGGTGTGTGGTCATAGGTGTCCGGGGTCACCCCGTGGAGCTCATGCGTCCGGGCGTCCCAGAGGCGTTCGCCGGTCTTGAAGTCGATCTCGTAGATGCCGACGCCGCCGGCGTCGAGCGCGACCTCCAGCCGCTCGTTCAGGGCGGACAGCCGCGCTTCCGCCTGCTTGTGGTCGGTGATGTCCCAGTTGGTCCCGACCGCGCGCAGCGGCGAGCCGTCGGCGGCCCGGATCACCCGGGCCAGGGACCGGACATGCCGCACCGCGCCCGAAGCCAGGATCCGGTAGTCGGCCTGATAGATCGAGGTCTGCTGCAGCGCGACGTCGTATTGCCGCATCACATGCGGGATGTCGTCGGGGTGGATCAGCCGCAGCCAGCCTTCCAGCGTGCCGTCGAAGCCGTCCGGCGGCAGCCCGTACAGCGCATGCATCCGCTCGTCCCAGCGGTACCGGCCGGTAACGAAGTCGAGCTCGTAGATGCCCACCCCGCCGGCCTCGATCGCGACCTGCAGCCGTTCGTGCAGGGTCCCGGCCCTGGCCTCGGCTTCGGTCTGGGCCGTGACATCGGTGTTGGTCCCGATCAGGCGCAGCGGCCGACCGTCCGGCGCGCGCTGCACCACCTTGCCGCGGGCGAGAATCCAGACCCACCGCCCGTCCTTGTGCTGCAGGCGGTAGGTCATGTCGTAATCGGAGTCGCGGCCGGCGACGAGGCGGTCGAAGGCCAGCAGCACCCGGTCGACATCATCCGGATGCATCCTGCTGCGCCACCAGCCGTCCCCGACCTCGCGGATCTCGCCCTCGGGGAAGCCGAGCATCGCCGGGCACTGGCGCGAGCGCCAGATCCGGCCCTCGGCCAGGTCCCAGTCCCAGATCCCCTGCCCGGCGCTGCTCATGGCGACGTTCCAGCGCAGCTCGCTGGCGGTGAGGTCCGCCTCCGCCTGCTTCTGCGGCCCGATGTCGACGATCTGCAGGATGTAGTGGGTCGGCGGGCCGTCGGCCGCGTCGCGCAGGGCCGATGCAGTCACCATCCCCCAGAAGGTCTCGCCGCTCTTGCGGACATAGCGCCGCTCGGCGCGCGGGGTCTCGACGTCGCCGCGCCGCAGCGCGTCGAGGCCGTCCTGCACCGCCGCCCGGTCGTCGGGATGGACGATGTCGTCGACGGTGCGGCCGACGCACTCCTCCGCCGTGTAGCCGAACATGGCGCAGAAGGCGGAATTGACCTGCAGGCAGCGGCCATCCGGCCCCGCGATCGCCATGCTGACCGCCGCCTGGTCGATGATCCGGCGCAGCAAATCCATCTTGCCGGGAAGGACGGGCGGTTTCCGGCGCCCTGGCCCTCGTCCGGGACTATCGTTCATAACATCACTGCTCGACGACCATGGTGGCACTCGCAATGGGCACAGCCTTCACGATAGGCCGTTATCGCGAGTGACGGAATTCCGGAGCGGATGATGAATGTGACGATGCGCACGGCCGAAGCGGCCGACCTGCCGGCGATCCTGCGGCTGCTGGCGGACGACCCGCTTGGCAAGACCCGCGAGACCGCGGTCGAGGCGCCCTACCAGGCCGCCTTCGCCGCGATCGCCGCCGACCCGAACCAGGAGGTGGTGGTGGCGGAGCTGGACGGAAAGGTGGTCGGCTGCTTTCAGCTCAGCTTCATCCCCGGCCTGTCGCGTCGCGGCGCTTGGCGGGCGCAGATCGAATCCGTCCGTATCGATTCGGCGCTGCGCGGCCGCGGCGCGGGCCAGGCGATGATGGAATGGGCGATCGCCAAGGCCCGGGCGCGCGGCTGCGCCCTGGCCCAGCTGACCACCGACAAGCGCCGGCCCGACGCCCACCGCTTCTATGCCCGGCTCGGCTTCGTCGCCAGCCATGAGGGCATGAAGCTGGAGCTGTGAGGGGCATCGGCCAGGCTGTTCGCCAGGGGAATCACCATGGCCGCGCCCAAGCTCGTGCCGGAGCTCTATGTCTCGGACATCGACCGCAGCCGCCGCTTCTACACCGGTGTGCTGGGCTTCGCCGTGCTGTATGACCGGCCGGAGGAGCGCTTCGCCTATCTGGTGCGGGAGGGCGCGGCGCTGATGCTGGATCAACCCGCCGACCCGGGCCGGACCTGGCTGGCCGGGCCGCTGGAGCATCCCTATGGCCGCGGCGTCAACTTGCAGATCGAGGTCGCGGACCTCGACACGCTACACGCCGCTGTCCTCGCCAGCGGTGCCCCCATCGAACGGCCTCTGGAGGAGCGCTGGTACCGGCGCGACACCAGGCTCCTCGGCCAGCGCCAGTTCGTGGTCCAGGATCCCGACGGCTATCTGCTGCGCTTCTTCCGAAACCTCGGCTCGCGGCCGGCCTCGGCAGGAGAAGGCTGATGCTGTTCAAGCGCCCGGTCCTGGACCGCATCGCCGTCGGCACGGTCACCCTCGCCTTCCGCCGCTGGCGCCGGCCGACGGTGCGGGCAGGCGGCACCCTGACCACGCCGGTCGGGGTGCTGGCGATCGAGGCGGTCGAGATCGTCGCCGCCGACCGCATCACCGAGGCGGAGGCCCGCCGGGCGGGAGTCGCTGGCCGGGACGACCTGCTCGCCGGCCTGGGGCCGGCGGAGGGCGAGCTCTATCGCATCGCCTTCCGTCTGCAGGGCGAGGATCCGCGCACGGCGCTGCGGCAGCAGGACGACCTCACGGCCGAGGACGTCGCGGCGCTGCGCGAGCGGCTGGACCGGCTCGACCGCTCGGCCCGGCACGGCGTCTGGACCCGGGCGGTGCTGCAGCTGATCGGCGAACAGCCCGGCACCCGGGCGCCGGAACTCGCCGCCCGCTTCGGCCGCGACACCGCCGCCTTCAAGACCGATGTGCGCAAGCTGAAAGCGCTGGGCCTGACCGAGAGCCTGGAGGTCGGCTACCGCCTGTCGCCGCGCGGCCGCGCTTTGCTCGACCGGATCGGAGACGGGTGAGCCGCCGGGCGGGGTTACGCCGCCCGGTGCTCCAGCGCGAACAGCCGCTCGAACTCGGCGATCGTCGATTCCTGCTCCGGCACCAGCGTCCGGAAGATCGTCGCGGCGAAGGCGATCGGCGCCGTTCCCGGCGCGGTGATCACCAGCCCGTCGCCGACGCAGGGCCGGTCCTGATAGTGGACCCGGCCGCGATAGGCCGGCACGTGGCCGGCCAGGAACTCCAGGCTATTGCTGGTGTGCGGCCGGTCGTCCAGGAGGCCGGCGGCGGCCAGGGCCAGGGTTCCGGCGCAGATCCCGGCGCTCGGCTTGCCCGCCTGCGCCCGGGCCTGCAGCGCCGAGGTCACCGGAGCGAAGGGCCCCTGCTGCGCCCAGCCGTCGCTGCCGACCAGGAGCAGCATGTCGGCGGCTGTCGGGTCGAGGTCGGCGATCGCCCGGTCGGGCTGCAGCAGCAGGCCGCCGATCGACCGGACCGGCTTGCCATCCAGGCTGACCGCGATGGTCTCGCCCCCGCCCACCCATTCGCGCCCGGCCAGCGCCGGACCGGCCTCCCAATCCGCCCAGCCGTCGAGGAACACAGCGGCGATGCTCTTGGCCATGGCTTCCTCCTGAATGAGTTCTTTATTTGTTCCTACCATGGATTCGGCGCCAGGGCCATCACCCATCGGCCTTGACGCCCGAGCCTTGACGCCCTGGAGCCCCGCCCGCATGGTCGCGGCAGCTTCGGACGGAATCGGCGGGACCGCCTTGGACGACGCCAGCCCAAGCAAGGATGGAGCGGCCGGGCTGACGCTGCGGCCGGCCACGGATGCCGATGCCGGCACGCTGGCGGCGATCCACCGCCGGGCCCGCGAATCGGCGGCGATCCCGAACCTGCACAGCCGCACCTCGATCCGCCGCTTCCTGCTGCGCACCATCCGGCAGTCGCAGGTGATGATCGCCTGCCGCGACGGCGCGCCGGTGGGCTATGCCGCGCTCCACAATGGCTGGCTCGACCAGCTCTACATCCACCCCGAGCATCACCGCCGCGGCATCGGTACGGCGCTGCTGGCCTGGGCCCGGCGCGACACCCCCGGGCTGCGCCTCTACTGCTTCGCCCACAACGCCCGCGCCCTCGCCTTCTACCGGTCGCATGGCGGCGTGATTCTCAGCGAGGGCGACGGCTCCGACAACGAGGAAGGCCTGCCCGATCTGCTTCTGGGTTTCCCTGAAAGCTGAGGAATCTCGGGCAACCCCGTGATTCCCATGCTGAATCCGCATGCGGAACGACTTGAACTCTGCGATTCCGCGCTTGCGCAAGCCACGAAACTGACACAATATCTGGGGCCTTGATACGGGAAACCACCCACGGGTAGGGTCAGCCACAAGAATCGGATCTGTGGCGATTCTCTCGCGGGCGGGACCGGATCGGGGTCCGGAAAGCCGCCGGATTCTGCGGCTCACGGAAAGTATCCGCAGGTTTCTCACTGGGTATTAACTGACCTGTCCACTGATTTATCCACAGGAGAATTAGAATCTGAATTTCAATACTTGTTTTTTGACTTATGATGAAGGTTCTTTGACTGGTCTGTGGCGGCTTGGCGACGCGAGTCGCTGAACGGGTTCGGCGCGGGGATGTGCTCCCCGCTGGGTATCAGGCGGGGGTCGCGGACAGCGCGACGGATGAAGGAGGATCGGGGGCCATGCGGATCGAACGGCGTTTCACGGCCGATGGGCACGACGCCTATGAGGGGATCGAGTTCCGGTCGGCGACCAGCGAGATCCGCAATCCCGACGGCTCGGTGGTGTTCCGCCAGACCGACATCGAGGTGCCGGCCGAGTGGAGCCAGGTCGCGTCCGACAT
This sequence comes from Inquilinus sp. CA228, assembly GCF_052078665.1. Lineage (NCBI taxonomy): Bacteria > Pseudomonadati > Pseudomonadota > Alphaproteobacteria > Rhodospirillales > Rhodospirillaceae > Inquilinus > Inquilinus sp. CA228. The sequence continues at coordinate 70,307 of NZ_JBQJIK010000032.1, forward strand.
CCTGGCGCAGAAATACTTCCGCAAGGCCGGCATCCCGGCCCGGCTGAAGCGCGTCCGCGAGAAGGGCGTGCCGGACTTCCTGTGGCGCAGCGTCCCCGACGAGAAGGCCCTGGCCGAGCTGCCCGAATCCGAGCGCGTCTGCGCCGAGCGCACCGCGACCCAGGTGTTCGACCGCCTGGCCGGCACCTGGGCCTATTGGGGCTGGAAGGGCGGGCTGTTCGATTCGGCCGCCGACGCCCGCGCCTATTTCGACGAGATGCGCTACATGCTGGCGCAGCAGATGGCGGCGCCGAACAGCCCGCAATGGTTCAACACCGGCCTGCACTGGGCCTATGGCATCGACGGCCCGGCCCAGGGCCATTGGTATGTCGACGACAAGACCGGCGAGCCGCGCCTGTCCGACAGCGCCTATGAGCGGCCGCAGCCGCATGCCTGCTTCATCCAGTCGGTCGCCGACGACCTGGTGAACGAAGGCGGCATCATGGATTTGTGGGTCCGCGAGGCCCGGCTGTTCAAATACGGCTCCGGCACCGGCTCGAACTTCTCCAAGCTGCGCGGCGAGGGCGAGCGCCTGTCGGGCGGCGGCCGCTCCTCCGGCCTGATGAGCTTCCTCAAGATCGGCGACCGTGCCGCCGGGGCGATCAAGTCGGGCGGCACCACCCGCCGCGCCGCCAAGATGGTCACGGTCGACATCGACCACCCGGACATCGAGACCTATATCGACTGGAAGGTGGTGGAGGAGCAGAAGGTCGCGGCCCTCGTCGCCGGCTCCAAGCTCGCCCGCAAGCACCTGAACGAGGTGATGGAGGCGTGCCACGGCACCTCCGACGCCGAAACGGGCGACCGCTTCGACCCGAAGCAGAACAAGGCGCTGAAGCGCGCCATCATCGGCGCCCGCAAGGCGATGCTGCCGGAGAACTACGTCCAGCGCGTCATCCACTTCGCGCGCCAGGGCTACACCGGCCTCGACTTCAAGGTCTACGACACCGATTGGGATTCGGACGCCTACCTCACCGTCTCCGGCCAGAACTCGAACAACTCGGTCCGCCTGACCAACACCTTCCTCGAAGCGGTGCAGCAGGATGGCGACTGGCAGCTGATCCGCCGCATCGACGGCAAGGTCTCGAAGACGTTGAAGGCCCGCGACCTGTGGGAGAAGATCGGCCACGCCGCCTGGGCTTCGGCCGATCCCGGGCTGCAGTTCGACACCACTATCAACGAGTGGCACACCTGCCCGGATTCGGGGCGGATCAACGCCTCGAACCCGTGCTCGGAATACATGTTCCTGGACGACACGGCCTGCAACCTGGCGTCGCTGAACCTGATGACCTTCCGCCGGGCGGACGGGTCCTTCGACGTGCCGGCCTTCGAGCATGGCTGCCGGCTGTGGACCATCACCCTCGAGATCGCGGTGATGATGGCGCAGTTCCCGAGCCGCGAGATCGCCCGCCTGTCCTACGAGTTCCGCACCCTCGGCCTGGGCTACGCCAATATCGGCGGCCTGCTGATGGCCGCGGGCATCTCCTATGACAGCGTCGACGGCCGCGAGCTCTGCGGCGCCATCACCGCGCTGATGACCGGCGTCGCCTATGCCACCTCGGCCGAGATGGCCAAGGCGGTCGGCCCCTTCCCCGGCTACCAGAAGAACTCGGCCGCCATGCTGCGGGTGATCCGCAACCACCGGCGTGCCGCCTATGGCGAGGCCGACGGCTATGAGGGCCTGTCGATCGCCCCGGTGCCGCTGGAGGCCGATGCCTGCCCGGACCAGGAGCTGGTCGCCGCCGCCCGCCGCGCCTGGGACCGCGCGCTCGGCCTCGGCGAGGCGCATGGCTACCGCAACGCCCAGGCGACGGTGATCGCGCCGACCGGCACGATCGGCCTGGTGATGGATTGCGACACCACCGGCATCGAGCCCGACTTCGCCCTGGTGAAGTTCAAGAAGCTGGCCGGCGGCGGCTACTTCAAGATCATCAACCGGGTGGTGCCGGAGGCGCTGCGCGTCCTCGGCTACGGCGACGACCAGATCGAGGCGATCATCCGCTACGCCGTCGGCCACGGCACGCTGGAGACCTCGCCGGCGATCGGCTGGGCGGCGCTGAAGGCCAAGGGCTTCACCCAGGCCGCGATCGACGCGGTCGAGCTGGGCCTCAAATCGGCCTTCGACATCAAGTTCGTGTTCAACCGCTACAGCCTCGGCGACGATTTCCTGACCGGGACGCTGAAGGTGCCGGCGGCGGCGCTGGACGACGTGACCTTCGACCTCCTCGCCTTCCTCGGCTTCTCCAGGGCCGAGATCGAGGCGGCGAACACCTTCTGCTGCGGCGCCATGACCCTGGAGGGGGCGCCGGAGCTGAAGGACGAGCACCTGCCGGTGTTCGACTGCGCCAACCCCTGCGGCCGCATCGGCAAGCGCTTCCTGTCGGTCGACAGCCACATCCGCATGATGGCGGCGGCGCAGCCCTTCATCTCGGGCGCGATCTCCAAGACCATCAACATGCCGAACGCGGCGACGGTCGAGGACTGCAAGGACGCCTACCTGCTGTCCTGGCAGCTCTGCCTCAAGGCCAACGCGCTCTACCGCGACGGCTCGAAGCTGAGCCAACCGCTCAATTCCGCCCTGCTCGACGACGATGCCGAGGACGAGGAGGACAGCCTGGTCGACCGCATCATCGAGGCCCCGACCGGCGTCCGCGCGCCGATGGTGGCGGAGCGGATCGTCGAGCGGGTGATCGAGCGGATCGTCGACAAGACCGGCATCCGCGGAAAGCTGCCGCACCGCCGCAAGGGCTACACCCAGAAGGCGATCGTCGGCGGCCACAAGGTCTATCTCCGCACCGGCGAATACGACGACGGCAAGCTGGGCGAGATCTTCATCGACATGCACAAGGAGGGCGCCGCCTTCCGCAGCCTGATGAACAACTTCGCCATCGCCATCTCGATCGGGCTGCAGTACGGCGTGCCGCTGGAGGAGTTCGTCGAGGCCTTCACCTTCACCCGGTTCGAGCCTTCGGGCCCGGTGCAGGGCAACGACGCCATCAAGATGGCGACCTCGATCATCGACTACATCTTCCGCGAGCTGGCGGTGTCCTATCTCGACCGCAGCGACCTGGCGCACGCGACTCCGGACGACCTGACGCCGGACACGGTCGGCAAGGGCGTGACCCAGGACGACGGCAAGATTCCGGCCGTGGCCGCGGCGCCGATCCGCAAGGTGGCGTCCACCGGCTTCGTCCGCGGCAACTTCCGGGTGTTCGAGGGCGGCAACGTCCGCGACGTCGCGGTCGCCCGGGTGGCCGAGATGCAGGAGCTGGTCAGCGGCGTGGCGACGGCGCTGAGCACCGAGGGTGCGACGGCCCTGGCGCCGGAGCCGGTGCCGCTGCGCAGCGCGGCCTTGAACGGCACGGCGGATGTCCGCCTGGCCAAGATCCGCGAGGCACGGGCCAAGGGCTATGAGGGCGACCCCTGCCCCGAATGCCAGAACATGACTTTGGTGCGGAACGGCACCTGCCTGAAATGCGAGACCTGCGGCGGCACCACCGGCTGCAGCTGAGGCCCGGAGGGCGATAGGAAGCGAGAAGAAAAGAGGTGCCTGGGCGCGAGCCCGGGCACTTTCTTGTTTGTTACAGGCCCCTTTCTTTGTCATTGCCGGGCTTGGCCCGGCAATCCAGAGTGCGTCGACATTTTCTGGATGCCCGGATCAAGTCCAGGCATGACATTGAGATGATTGATCGCCTGACGAGGGATTCGGTGTGAAGCCGACCGACTACCTGCTCACGGTACGCCCGCTGGCTGTAGAGGACGGCGGCGGCTTTCTTGCTGAGGCGCCGGATCTGCCAGGCTGCATGTCCGATGGCGAGACGCCGCAGGAGGCAGTGACCAACGTTCTTGATGCAATCGCCAGTTGGATCGAAGCGGCTGAAGAGCAAGGCCGACCTGTACCAAAGCCGTCACGTGCAGCTTAGACTTAATCCACACCAAGATTTAACAAATATTGTTTGGAGTGTCGGTAAGGGGTATTTCGGAAGGTGTCATTTTGGTCCGGAGAGCCCTCCTCGGATCGAAGACAGCCTGCCTAGATCCTTAGCCAAGCGACACTACCCAGAATTCAGATACTCCGCGAGCGGGCCTGCTGTCGGCGTGCGCTTCCACCACCATTCTGATGATTCGTTGATCCGAAAATAGCGCCTCAAAACGCGCCCGATGTCGACTTGGGTCGCCGCAAGGAATTCGCCGTCGGCTTGTTCGATCAAAATAACGAGTTTGGTGCGGAGAGGCTCGTCGCACTCCCTAAGCACGACCTCAAGCCCATCGCGCGTGGTTAGATCGTTGGTGTAATCGTCAATCGTACCGCGATATCGATTCACGGAAGTGCAAAGCGCTTGCCAATCCCGTAGCAGCCGAACGGTCGTGACATGCTTGGCCCAGCCCTGAGCACGAAGGCGGCCGTCGATCCTGTCGAGAATGGCTTGCTCAGAGGCGTCAAAGCTGAGCGCTTCCGAATTGTTCATGCTGCCAGTTTCGCAGCCTGTCGGTTTCAACTCCAGGGGAAGTTCGCTTAGCGAAAATGTCAGCAAAGGTGCGAATCCAGCCGGCGCCACAACTGCGCGATAGCAGGCTCGGCCGTCTATCGGAGAGCCTTCGGTCGTCATCGGCCCGACCCAGGGCTCATAAGACGAGCTTTGAGGGACCAATCGTCCCAGCCAGCCTCACATCCGCACGATGATGTCGACCTCCTGCGGCCGGGCGCCCTGCGGGGACACCACGACCCGGTCGCCGATGCGCTGGAAGGTCAGGGTGACCTGCCGCTCGCCGACCGGCAGCGCCTCGACCGTCAGGGTCTCGATGCCGATCGGCAGATGCGGGCGGTCGATGCGGATGCGGTTGCGGGCGCCGTCGACGCGGAGGCCGAGGCAGGCCTGCAGCATCATGAACACGGCGCCGGAGGCCCAGGCCTGCGGCAGGCAGGCGACCGGATAGGCGATCGGCCCCTCGCCCCGCGCCCGCGGGAAGCCGCAGAACAGCTCCGGCAGCCGCATGCCGAAATGCGACGCGGTCTCGAACAGCTCGCTGAGCAGCCGGACGACGCCCTCGCGCTCGCCGTAGCGGGCTAGGCCGGCGGCGCAGAGCGCCCCGTCATGCGGCCAGACCGAGCCGTTGTGGTAGGACATCGGGTTGAAGTTGGCCTCGCCGCGGGCCAGGGTGCGGAGGCCCCAGCCCGAGTTCAACGGCGTGTCGAGCAGCTGCCGCGTGACGCTCGCCGCCCGGTCCGGCGCCGGCAGGCCGCAATACAGCAGGTGCCCGGCGTTGGAGGCGCGGACCCGGCAGGGCTGGCCGTGGCCGTCCAGCGCCAGGGCGTAGAAGCCCTGATCCTCCATCCAGAACCGGCTCTCGACCGCGACGCGCAGCGCCTCGGCCCGCACCCGCCACCGTGTCGCCTCGTCGTCCAGCCCGCGCTGGGCCGCCAGATCGCCCATGGTGCGCAGGGCGGCGAAGGCATAGCCCTGCACCTCGACCAGCGCGATCGGCCCCTCCGGGAAGCGGCCATCGGCGTGGAAGACCGAATCATGGCTGTCCTTCCAGCCCTGGTTCGACAGCCCCTTCTCCGAGCTGCGGGCGTAGTCGAGGAAGCCGTTGGGGTTGCCGTCGGCCACCCGCTCGACCCAGGCGATGGCGCGCAGCAGCGCCGGCCACAGCTCGTCGATCAGCGCCATGTCGCCGGTGCGGCTGGCCGTGGCGCCGGCCAGCATGATGAAGAGCGGCGTGGTGTCGACCCCGCCATAGTATTCGGCGAAGGGCAGCTCGCCGAGCGCGACCATCTCGCCCCGGCGCGCCTCGTGCATGATCTTGCCGGGCTGGGCGTCCTTGAAGGCGGACGCCTCCAGCGCCTGGCGCGACGCGAGGAAGCGCAGCACGCCTTGCGCCAGCGCCGGGCTCAGCCACAGCGTCTGCAGCGCGGTGATGATCGCGTCGCGGCCGAAGGTGGTCGAGAACCAGGGGATGCCGGCATAGGGGTACGGCCCGGTCGGCAGCTCGGTGACCAGCAGCGACAGGTCGGCCCGCGACTTGTCGATCCAGTCGTTGAACAAGCGGCCGGAGCTGCGCAGCACCGTGCCGTGCCGCGACAGCGCCCGCATCCGACGTCGGGCCTGGGCGGCGGCCTGGCGGAACCGGCCCCGGCCGGGCGCCGTTGCTTCCTCCGCCCCGACCTCGACATACAGATCGACGGCGCCGTGTCCCGGCAGTTGGAACACGAACTCCGCGATGTCGCCATCGAGGCGCTGCGGCGCTTCCGAGAACCGGATCACGGCCTGGCGCCCGACCTTGTCCAGCCCCTGGTAGCGCAGCACCACCGCGTCGCCGTGGATTTCCGGACCGGCCAGCCGGCCGCGCCGCAGCCGGGTGGCGCCGCGCACCTCGAACATGTCGCGGAAATCCGCCCCGAAGCGGAGGGCGAGCGGCACCCGGACCTCGGCCTGGCCGAAATTCTCGATCCGGATCTGCTGGTACAGCCGGTCGTTCCACAGCAGCATCGACCGCTGCAGATGGATCGCCCCCTGCGGCAGCCCCTCGTCGCCCAGCGGCGACGGCGTCCGGTTGGTGGCATGGCTGGTGAAGACGGCGTTGTCCTGGCTCAGCCCAGCGCCGAGCAGCGACGGCAACTCGCCGCCGAGCAGGACGACGAAGCGGGACAGGATGCGGGTGTCGTTGTGGAACAGCCCGTCATCGTCGCCGGCGATGTTGCCGAGGGCGTCGGCGACGAGGAAGGTGTCGCCGTGCTTCAGCGAATACATCCGCAGCGGCACCCGCCGGGCCGAGAGGTCCGGCGGCGGCGCCGGATCCGGCGCGGCCTCGCCCGGAACCAGCTCGGGCTCGGGCCGGCTCATTCGGCCGCCAGCAGGGTCGAGGGCGAGCCGGCTTCGGCCAGGCGGCCATACAGCTCGACATAGCGCTCGGCCATCACCCGGCTGGAGAAGCGGCGCTCGAAGCCCCGGCGGATCTCGCCGCGGTCCAGCGCCGGCAGCCGCCCCACCGCCGCCTCCGCCTCCGCCATCGACCGCACGATGAAGCCGGTGGTGCCATGGTCGATCACCTCCGGCACCGCGCCGCAGCTCCAGGCGATCACCGGCGTGCCGCAGGCCATGGCCTCGATCATCACCAGGCCGAAGGGCTCGGGCCAGTCGATCGGGAACAGCAGGCCGGCGGCGTTGCCGAGGAACTCCGCCTTGGCGTCGTCGCCGATCTCGCCGATGAACTCGACCAGCGGGTCGGACAGCAAGGGCTCGATCGCCTCCTTGAAATAGATCCGGTCGGCGTCGTCAACCTTGGCGGCGATGCGCAGGCGCCGGCCGGATCGGCGGGCGATCTCGATCGCCCGGTCCGGCCGCTTCTCCGGCGAGATCCGGCCGAGGAAGGCGAGGTAGTCGCCCTTCGGCGCAGGCGCCGGATGGAACAGGTCCTCCGCCAGCCCGTGATGCACCGTTTCCACCCAGCTGGCGTCGGCCAGCGGCAGGCGCTGCGAATCCGAGATCGAGACCAGCGGAAAGTCCGGAAAGCGGCGATAGGCCTCCGGCAGGTCCTTCAGGTCCAGCCTTCCGTGCAGGGTGGTCACGGTGCGGGGGGCGATCGCCTCGAACAGCGGGAAATGGATCAGGTCGACATGGAAATGGAGGATGTCGAATTCGTCCGCCCGCCGCCGCAGCTCGTGCAGCATCGTCAGATGCGCGGCGTAGTCGGATTTCAGCGGGCTGGGGTCGAGCCGGATCGCCTGGTCGCGCACCGGCACCAGCCGGGCCCGGGTGTGGGCGTCGGCGCTGGAGAACAGGGTGACGTCGTGGCCGAGATCGACCAGCGCGTCGGACAGATGGGCGACGATCCGTTCCGTGCCGCCGTAGAGCCGGGGCGGCACCGCTTCATAAAGGGGAGCGATCTGGGCGATCTTCATCGATCCTGTCCGTGACATGCGCGCAGCCGATACCGGCCGCAGGAGCCCGCCTGCGGCCGTGCCGCAAAGGAGGGCTACGAATGCGGGCCGGCGCCCATCCCGGTCGAATGCGCGGTGCGGCGGAGCGCCGCGGCGGCCGGCACCGACGGGCGCGCGACGCGATCGGGCGGATAGGCCTGCCGCAGGACCTCGGAGACGAAGGTGTTGGCGAAATCCGAGGAGGCGTCCGGATGAACCCGGCGGAACACATCGAGCGCCTTCTCGCACGCGGTCCATTCATCCGCCCCCGCCTCGCGGCTGGAGCGATAGGCAGCGACCACTCTTGCGCTGATGGATGATGCGGAACCGGTCATGCGGGTCCTTTCTCTTCCAGGGGCGGCCCCGGTCACCGAGGCATGCTGATCGCGAGCGTCGCCGGGCGCCTCTACCGTGAAGGTCCGGGGAGCCTGCCGTCCCGCTCGCATGGATGAGGTCGACGCGCTTTCCAACCGGTGTGGGGCCGATCTTGTTCCGAGACTGCGATGAATTTCTCGCCAGGCCGGCCGATGCCGAAAAAAATTCGTCGGGGCTGTCGAATCGCGTCGGTGCCATACGTCCTTGAGTCAGACCCTGACTCGTTCAGCCGGTCCGAGACCACAAGGAGAGGAACGCCGCCATGCAGAACCAGTCCGCTTCCCAGGCGATCAAGCCGTACCTGTTCTTCGACGGGCGTTGCGACGAGGCGCTCGAATTCTACACGCGCACCCTCGGCGCCAGGGTCGAGCAGGTGTTCCGTTTCAAGGACGCGCCGCCGCAGCCGGATGCCCAGCCGCAGGAGGGCTGCGGCCCGATGACCGCCGACATGGCCGAGAAGGTGATGCATGCCTGCGTCACCATCCGCGGCACGACGCTGTTCGTCTCCGACGGCATGTGCCAGGGCAAGCCTGAGTTCAAGGGCGTCTCCCTGGCCCTCGAGATGCCGACCGATGCCGAGGCGGAGAAGGTGTTCGGCGCCCTGGGCGATGGCGGCCAGGTGCAGATGCCGATGAGCCCGACCTTCTTCGCCTCGCGCTTCGGCATGGTGGCGGACCGCTTCGGCGTGTCCTGGATGATCACCTCCCCGGCCGCCACCCCGGCCTGATGCGGTGACGGGAGGGCGTCCGGCGCCCTCCCCATCCCCCTCGCGATCCTTCGCCGAGCGACCCTGCCCGGCGGCCCGGATGCCGTCATCAATCGTTGACGCCCGCATCCGGGCTGCGCTAGTCCGGGCGGCGAATGGGCCGGCACGGCCTGCCCATGGGTTTCGGTTGCCCCTGCGCGGCTCCGGGCCATGTCATTCCGGAACAGAATCGCTTGGAGTCCCCATGAGCCAGGAATCGAACGACGATCCCGGCCTTCTGCTGTTTACCTCCCTCTGCATCGGCCTGCGCGACTGGGCGCAGACCGGCTCGGGCCCGGGCCCCCGGCAGCGGCTCAACTGGAAGCACGCCACGGAGCTGTTGCGGCGAGGCGAGGATGCGACGGCCGAGGCGGAGATGCGCCGCGCCGACCCGCTGACCGCCGCCGAGGAGGAGGAGGTCCGCCGCTTCGACCTCCGCGCCTTCGACAAGGCGCTGGTGGCGGCCAATGACGTGCGCGGCTGGATCGAGTAGCCGCCCCGCGCGGGGGCGTTTTCGGCCTGCGCAAGCGGGTGCCCGACCGCTAGACTGTCCCGAAACGGCGAGGCGGATCGGGAGGCGCGCCATGGTCAGCGGACCGAGCTATGTCAGCGGCATCGCCGATGCGCCGCTGCTGGGCGAGACCATCGGCCAGGCGCTGGACCGCGCCGCCGCGCGCTGGCCCGACCGGCCGGCGCTGATCGACCGGGCCCAGGGGGCCCTCGGCCTCCGCTGGAGCTGGCGCGACCTCGCCGAGCGGGCCGAATCCTTCGCCGCCGGCCTGCTGGCGCTGGGCCTGCAGCCCGGCGACCGCATCGGCATCTGGTCGCTGAACCGAGCGGAATGGGCGCTGACCCAGTTCGCCGCCGCCAAGGCCGGGCTGATCCTGGTCACGGTCAACCCGGCCTACCGGCTGGCCGAGCTGGAATACGCGCTGAACCTGGTCGGCTGCGCCGCGCTGGTCACCGCCACCGCGTTCAAGACCAGCGACTATCTCGGCATGCTCAACACCCTGGCGCCGGAGCTGGCGACGGCCGAGCCCGGCCGGTTGCAGGCGGCGAAGCTGCCGGCGCTGCGCGCGGTGATCCAGATCGGGGGTTCCGCTCCGGGCACCATCCCCTTCGACGGCGTCGCCGGCCTGGGCGGCGCGGCCGAGCGGGACCGGCTGGCGCAGGTCGCCGGCACGCTGCAATTCGACGACCCGGCCAACATCCAGTTCACCAGCGGCACCACCGGCTCACCCAAGGGCGTGACCCTCAGCCACCACAACATCCTGAACAACGGGTACTTCGTCGGCCGCGGCCTGGCGCTGGGCGAGCAGGACCGGATCTGCATCCCGGTGCCGCTGTACCATTGCTTCGGCATGGTGATGGGCAACCTCGCCGCCGTCACCCACGGCGCCGCCATGGTCTATCCCGGCGAGGGCTTCGACCCGCTGGCGACCCTGGCCACCGTGGCGGAGGAGCGCTGCACCGCGCTCTACGGCGTGCCGACCATGTTCATCGCCATGCTCGACCATCCGCGCTTCGGCGAGTTCGACCTTTCCAGCCTGCGCACCGGCATCATGGCTGGCTCCCCCTGCCCGATCGAGGTGATGAAGCGGGTGGTCGGCCAGATGAACATCCGCGAGATCACCATCTGCTACGGCATGACCGAGACCAGCCCGGTCAGCTTCCAGAGCGCGGTCGACGACACGCTGGAGCGGCGCGTCGCCACCGTCGGCCGGATCCACCCGCATCTCGAGGTCAAGATCGTCGACCCGGAGGGCCGGATCGTGCCGTGCGGCGAGCGCGGCGAGCTGTGCACCCGCGGCTATTCGGTGATGCGCGGCTACTGGGACCAGCCGGACAAGACGGCGGAGGTGGTGGATGCCGCCGGCTGGATGCATTCCGGCGACCTGGCGGTGCTCGACGCCGACGGCTTCTGCAGCATCGTCGGCCGCATCAAGGACCTGGTGATCCGCGGCGGCGAGAACGTCTATCCGCGCGAGGTCGAGGAGTTCCTGTACCGCCACCCGAAGATCCAGGACGTGCAGGTGTTCGGCGTGCCCGACCCGAAATACGGCGAGGAGCTGTGCGCCTGGGTCCGCATCCGCGAGGGCGAGGTGCTGACCGCCGAGGAGGTGCGCGGCTTCTGCGACGGCCAGATCGCGCACCAGAAGATCCCGCGCTACATCCGCTTCGTCGACGCCTTCCCGATGACCGTGACCGGCAAGATCCAGAAGTTCCGGATGCGCGAGGCGATGGAGGAGGAGCTGGGGATCAAGGCGGCGGAAACCGCCTAGAAAGACGTTTTCTTTTTGTCATTGCCGGGCTTGACCCGGCAATCCAGGGGCCACCAAGAGCCGCTCCGGCCGCCCCTGGATCCTCGGGTCAAGCCCACGGCTGTCCGGTTGAGTTTTTGTGGACAAGGCGCATGGCGTTGATTCTGCTGTGTCTCGAACGTCTGGCAACGTGTCGGGACAGCAAAGGGCAACGCCATGCAGCACAAGAATAGCGTGTTCC
>NZ_JBQJIK010000033.1:0-81213 GCF_052078665.1 Inquilinus sp. CA228
CGGATAGCGCTTGGTCTTCTTTGCGATCTCGGCCATCCGGCCACGGCTCTGTTCCGTCCACATCCATAGCTTGAATCATATCCTCGCTCGCCGAGAAAGCCCCCATCCGCAATTTCCAAACGGTCTCTTACATATTCCGTCATCCAGCGAATTCGGCTCCTGAAGCTTGGACTGCGGGAAATCAAGGAAGCCAGACACGCTGCAAGCGAGGCATGCTGCTTATCTGTTACAGCTATAGGAGAAAGCCTCTCCACCAGATCGTCATCACTCGGCGGTATTGGTGATGAAAGTTTTTGGAGCCACTCAACAAATTCCGGAAACTTCCCATCCGCGTCGCTAAAACTATCTTCAAATGAGAGATCAAAAAAGGTTGGATGCTCGGCCATTTTTACATAGTTGTTGTTATTTATAGCTCCGAAATTTTCCGGAAAAGATCGACTCATCTCACCTTTGCATGAAACTTGAAGTACGTGCCCGCTATCGTCTGCCCAAAACTTTGAGAGACCACGGGGCCACCAATGGTGCAAACCACTTCCCTGCCTCTTCATCTCGCCCACCCTATTCCAGAGATATTATTATCTGAGTTATCGATTGCAGCAGCCACGTAAAAGCGCAAAAGCGGTTCAACTCCCAGTGCGTAGGTTGGGTTCGCTATCGGCGAACCCAACATTTCGATTCTGGGGTACCCACGATTGTTGGGTTCGCGAAGTGCGAACCCAACCTACGAACCTACACAGCTCTGATCTGGCTAAGCTTGACCCAAACCCACTCCGGATATCGATCATCATCAGACCAAATCTCTACATGGGTTCGGCCTGCCGTTACGGGCACATTGATATATCGAAACAGGTTGCTATCGCTCACGCTGAGAATGCCACTCGGCGTGGTTATAGATCCGGAAAACAGCTTTCTTCCTGCTCTATCGCAATCAGCATCTGTCACAACAACAGTTGACACTCCATCGACATAAGACAAAACCCAAAAGCAGATGCAGCTGTCGGTTGCCGTAACAAACGCCCTGCCCGTATCGGAGGGAACGGCCTCGCGAATATCCGGATCGGAAAGGAACAGGACGGGATACTGCGTCGTCGCCTGCATTTGGAACGTCGTCATGCTGGCCCTCCCATAGGGCGAAGCGTATCCGGCGAATCTGCAGCTTTCCACCCTGCCCCGACGATCACGCGCCGACACCCCCCGCTGCCGGCAGGTGGAACGCCAGCCCGAGATGGTCGCGGAAGGCGCGGACGGCGGGGGTCATCGCCAGGTCGCGCTTCCAGGCCAGGCCGGCATCCATGGTCGGCACCGGCTCGGCCAGGGCGCGCTTCTCGATCCGCTGGCCGTCCAGCGACCAGGGGCGGTAGACCATGTCGGACAGGATCGTCACCCCCATCCCGGCCGCGACCATGGAGCGGACCGCCTCGACCGAGGAGGTCTGGAAGATCACGGTCGGCTGGTGCGGCGTGCGCTCCCAGTAGCGCTTGGCGGTGAAGGCGGCCTCGTCCACCGTCAGCATGATGTAGGGCTGGCGCGCCACATCGGCCAGCGACACGCGCTCCTGCTTCTGCAGCGGGTGGTCGACCGGCAGCCAGAGATGGCGGGCGGAGCGGAACAGCGTCTCTGCCGCGATCTGGTCGGTGTTCTCCAGGTTCGAGGTCAGCATCACCGCGAGGTCGAGCTCGTCGCGCACCAGCCCGTCCTCGATCGCGGTGCGGTGCGCCTCGCGCAGTTCCACCGTCACCTGCGGATAGGCGCGGCGGAAGCGGGCCAAATAGGGCGGCAGGAAGTAGCCGGCGACGGTGTAGGTGACGCCGACCCGCACCCGGCCCTCGACCGGCGCGGCGTCGCCGGAGACGCGCATCGCCTCGGCCACCGCCGCCGCGATCGCCCGGGCCTGCGGCAGGAAGCGCCCGCCCTCATGGGTCAGCGACACGCCGCTGGCGTGGCGGAACAGCAGCCGGGTGCCGAGCAGGTCCTCGAGCTGGCGGATCGCCGCCGTGACCGCCGATTGCGAGACGTTCAGCTCCACCGCCGCCTGGCTGATCTGGCCCAGCTCCGCCGCGGCGATGAAGTAGCGGACCTGGCGAAAAGAGAAGCTCAACCGATTCCTACAACCTGAGGTCGAGCGATATCGGAAAACCAGATATCGATCTGAAGAAGATACTATTTCACAGGGCCGCGCCGCAGCGCAATGATGAGGCAACAACCGGCCCGGACCCGAACGGCATCGCCTTCGGCCAAGCGGCCGGATCCAGACAGAGAGGCCTCCATGCGCGTTCCGCGCCCCGGCACCGCTTTGCCCTGCCCTTCCCTCTGACCAGGCGAGCCCCGCATGACCGAGATCAACTGCGACATGGGCGAGGGCTTCGGCCTGTACCGGATGGGCGACGACGACGCGCTGATGCCGCTGATCTCGGTCGCCAATGTCGCCTGCGGCTTCCATGCCTCCGACTTCAACCACATGCGCCGCACCGTGCAGCTGGCCAGCAAGCACGGCGTGCGGGTCGGCGCCCATCCGTCGCTGCCGGACCTGCAGGGCTTCGGCCGGCGCGAGATGAAGATCGGCCGCGACGAGCTGGCCAACTGCATCATCTACCAGATCGGCGCGCTGAAGGGTTTTCTGGACGCCGAGGGCATGCGCCTGAACCACATCAAGCCGCATGGCGCGCTGTACGGCATGGCGGCGCAGCAGGAGCCGATCGCGCATGCGATCTGCGACGCCGCCGACGTGTTCCGGGTGCCGATCCTGGGCATGGCCGGGACGCTGCACGAGACGGTGTATCAGAGCCGCGGCCACCGCATGGTGTCGGAGTTCTACGCCGATCTCGACTATGGCGACGACGGCTATCTGGTGATCGTGCGGTCGCGCGGCAGCATCGACCCGAAGCGGGCGGCGGAGCGGTCGCTGCGCGCCCTGACTGAAGGCAAGGTCGCGTCCCAGGGCGGCAAGGACATCGCGGTGACGCCGGATTCGATCTGCATCCATTCCGACACGCCGAACGCGGTCGATGTGGTGCGCTCCGTGCGCGACGCCATCGGCCCGTATCTGCGCGCGGCCTGAGGGCGGGCCGGTGAAGACGCTGCTGATCGCCAATCGCGGCGAGATCGCCTGCCGCATCATCCGCAGCGCCAAGGCGCTGGGCCTGGCCACGGTGGCAGTGCATTCCGACGCCGATGCCAAGGCGCTGCATGTCGCCCTGGCCGACCGGGCGGTGCCTATCGGCCCGTCGAAGCCGGCCGAGAGCTATCTGAAGATCGGCGAGATCCTGGACGCCGCCCGCAGCAGCGGGGCCGACGCCGTCCATCCCGGCTATGGCTTCCTGGCCGAGAACGAAGGCTTCGCCCGGGCGGTGGCCGAGGCCGGGCTGACCTGGGTCGGGCCGACGCCGGAGTCGATCGAGGCGATGGGCGACAAGGCCCGCGCCCGCTCGTTGGCCGAGGCCGCCGGCGTGCCGGTGCTGCCCGGCAGCAGGCGCTTCGCCGAGGGCGAGCTGGAGGGCATCGAGGCGGCCGGCGACACGGTCGGCTATCCGCTGCTGGTGAAGGCCTCGGCCGGCGGCGGCGGCATCGGCATGCGGGTGGTCGACGCACCGGCGGATCTGCGCAAGGTGGCGGACTCGACCCAGGGCATGGCGGCGCGCAGCTTCGGCGACGGCGCCGTGTTCCTGGAGCGCTATGTCCGCAACGCCCGGCATGTCGAGGTCCAGGTGTTCGGCTTCGGCGACGGCCGGGCGATCCATCTGTTCGAGCGCGAATGCTCGGTGCAGCGGCGGTTCCAGAAGATCGTGGAGGAGAGCCCCTCCCCCGGCATCTCCGCCGCCACCCGGGCCCGGATGACGACGGCGGCGGTGGCCCTGGCCGCGGCGGTGCGCTATAGCGGCGCCGGCACCATGGAGTTCGTGGTCGATGCCGACAGCGAGGCGTTCTTCTTCCTGGAGATGAACACCCGCATCCAGGTCGAGCACCCGGTGACCGAGGCGGTGACCGGCCTGGACCTGGTGGCGCTGCAGCTGCGCCTCGCCGCCGGCGAGGATCTTTCGCTGCGGCAGGAGGACATCCGCCAGCAGGGCCACGCCATCGAATGCCGGCTCTATGCCGAGAACCCGGCGAAGATGTTCCTGCCGCAGCCCGGCACGCTGGCGCGGCTGGCGCTGCCGGAAGGGATGGCGGGCATCCGCGTCGACACCGGGGTGCGCCAGGGCGATACGGTGACGCCGTTCTACGACCCGATGATCGCCAAGATCATCGCCCATGGCCCGGACCGCGCCGCCGCCGTCGACCGGATGCTGGCGGCGCTGGAGCGGGTCGAGGTCGAGGGGCTGGTGGCCAACGCGCCGTTCCTGGCGCGCGTGATCGGCCACCCCGCCTTCCGCGCAGGCCGCACCACCACGAGCTTCGTCGACACTTACAAGGCCGCGCTGATCGGCTGACCAGGAAGACAGGGCAGGCAGGGAGACAGGGATGATCTACGAGACGCCGGCATTCCGGCCCGGGGGCGACCGGTACATGCTGATCGAGTTCGGCAACGAGATGAATCTCGAGCTGAACTTCATGGCCCAGGGCCTGGCCACCGCCATCGCCGAGCAGAAGACCAAGGGGGTGATCGAGACCGCGCCCTGCTTCGCCTCGATGCTGATCCATTACGAGCCGGACGAGATCTCCTACGCCGACCTGTCGCGCGAGCTGGAGCGGCTGATCGCCGCCCTGGGCCCGTCCGACGACATCGAGCTGGAGAGCCGGATCTTCTACTTCCCGACGGTGTATCTCGACCCCTGGACGCGGGACTGCGTGCAGGACTACATCGTCAAGATCGCGCCGAAGCAGACCGACCCGGAATTCGTGGCCGAGCTGAACGGACTGACGGACGTCGCCCAGTTCGTCCGGGTCCATTCCGGCACCGAATACTGGGTGGCGGCGCTGGGCTTCTGGCCCGGCCTGCCCTTCATGATGGCGCTGGACCCGCGCTGCAAGCTGACCGCGCCCAAGTACAACCCGCCGCGGACCTGGACGCCGAAGGGCACGGTCGGGATGGGCGGCGCCTCGACCGCGATCTATCCGGAGCACCTGCCCGGCGGCTACCAGATCTTCGGCCGCATCCCGGTGCCGATCTGGGACCCGGAGAAGCGCTTCGACGTGTTCACGGAGTCGATCTGCCTGTTCCGCCCCGGCGACCGGGTGAAGTTCGTGCCCTGCACGGTCGAGGAGTTCGAGGAGGCGGAGCGGCGCGTCGCCGACGGCAGCTACGTCTACAATGTGGTGGAATACCAGAAGTTCTCCGTCCGCCAGTACAAGCGCTGGGTCGGGTCGCTCGACCTCGCCCGCCGGTTCTGAGGAGGCCCGCATGCTCGAAGTGATCAAGCCGGGGCTCGAGACCTCGGTACAGGACTGGCCGGGCCGGATCGGCTTCTGGAACCAGGGCTTCCCGCCCTCCGGGCCGATGGATTCCTGGTCCTTCCGCCTGGCCAATGTGCTGGTCGGCAACGCGCCCGGCGCGGCCGGGCTGGAGTGCCAGTTCCTGGGCCCGACGCTGAAATTCCAGCGCGACGGCGTGGTCGCCGTGACCGGCGCCGACATGCAGGCGGCGCTGGATGGCGAGCCGCTGCCGATGTGGCAGTCGGTGGCGGTCAAGGCCGGCCAGACCCTGGCCATGGCCTTCGCCCGCACCGGCGCCCGCACCTATGTCGCCGTGGCCGGGGGGATCGAGACCGAGCCCTGGCTGGGCGCCCGCGCCACCTTCCACAAGGCCGGGGTCGGCGGCATGAACGGCCGGGCGATCAAGGAGGGCCAGTCGGTGCCGGTGGCCGAAGCCGCGGGCAAGCCGGGGCGCCGGGTGAAGGCCGAGGCACGGCCGGAGTTCGCCAAGGAGAAGCGCTGGACCGTCGAGGTGGTGGCCGGGCCGAACGACGACTGGGTCGACGCCGCCGGGCATGAGCGCTTCCTGTCCGCCGACTGGAAGCTGTCGGCCAAGTCCGACCGCACCGGCTTCCGCCTGGACGGGCCGCAATGGAGCTTCGCCGACAAGGCGACGGACAAGGCGCCGGAGCACGGGTCGCTGCCGTCCAACATCATCGACCAGGGCTATCCGCTGGGCGCCATCAACCTGGCCGGGCAGACGCCGATCATCCTGGTCAATGACGGCCCGTCGATGGGCGGCTTCATCAACCCCTACACCGTGCCGCAGGCCGCGTTCTGGAAACTGGGCCAGTCGCGGCCGGGCGAGATCTACAACTTCAAGGCGGTCTCGGTCGACGAGGCCCAGGCCATGGCCCGCCGGCTGCGCGAGCTGTGCAGTGAGGCATCGATCGAGACCGTGTGAGAGCGCAGGCGCCGGGGCCAGTCCCGGCTGTTCATTTTCCTGTCATTGCCGGGCTTGACCCGGCAATCCAGGGCCGCCCGAGCAGCTCTTCGTGGCCCCTGGATCACCGGGTCAAGCCCGGTGATGACAAAGAGAAACCATCTGACGACAGGGAAGACCATGGCGACCGAAGTGAAGACCCAGACCGCGGGCAACATGTGGAAGGTGCTGGTCAAGCCCGGCGACACGGTGGCGGCCGGCGACACGCTGTTCGTCATGGAGGTGATGAAGATGGAGGTGCCGCATGAGGCGCCGGTCGCCGGCACCGTCACCGCCGTCAATGTCGACGAAGGCGCCGAGGGGCTGGATGCCGACGAGACCGTCGTGGTGATCGACTGACGCGGCTGCCGCCCGTTTTGCGGCGGCCACCGATCGATGCCATCATCCCTGCATTGGGAGGACCGAACAGGCCGCACCGGCCAAGTGACACGCATCGACGAGGGAGGAGAGACATGACCGGGGAGGTCTGGATCGACGCCTGCGCGACGGACGACATCGAGCCGGAGGATGTGATCCGCTTCGACCATGGCGGCCGCACCTTCGCCATCTACCGCACCGAGGACGACCGCTACTTCGCCACCGACGCGCTGTGCACGCATGAATACGCGCTGCTGTCCGACGGGCTGGTGATGGGCACGATCATCGAGTGCCCGCTGCACAACGGCCGCTTCGACTTCACCACCGGCGAGGCCAAGGGCGCCCCGGTCGTCGAGGATCTGCAGACCTATCCGGTGAAGGTGGAGGGCGGCCGGGTCCATCTCCGGCTCGACTGACGGACGGCGCCGCGGCTCAGAAGCTGGGCGGGGTGATCGCCCAGATCACCTGGGTGATGCCGGGGCCCGGGTTGCGGTAGCGGTGCGGCCGGGTGCTGGCGAGGGCGAAGCTGTCGCCCGCGCCCAGCACGTAGAGCTTCTCGTCGACCCACAGCTCCAGCGCGCCGGACAGGATGAAGGCGGCCTCCTCGCCCTCATGGGTGTAGCTGTCGGCGCTGCCGGCGCCGGGCTGGATGGTGCACAGCAGCAGCTCCAGCTTGCCGTCGAGATTGGGCACCAGCAGCTCGTCGGTCAGGCCCAGCCCGCCCATGTCCAGCACCTTGCGCCGGCCGGCACGGACCACGACCCGGTCCTCGTCGTCGCGCGGGGTCGGGTCGCGGAAGAACCAGCCGATGGTCACGCCCATGGCGCTGCTGATCAGCTGGAGCTGGCGGATCGTCGGCGTCGACAGGCCGCGCTCGACCTGCGAGAGGTGGCCGACCGACAGGCCGGTGGTGGCGGCCAGCCTGGTCAGGGTCAGGCCGCGCTGCTGCCGCAGCTCGCGGATCTGCGGCCCGATCGTGTCGACCGGGTCGCCGGAGGACGGATCGGACTCCGCCACCCGCAGCTCCGGATCGCTGTTCTCGCCTTCGGTCATCGTCCGTCTCTCCAGCAGATCGGCCTGCCGCCGTCCGCCTCAGATTGCCTCTCCCGCCTGGCGGGAGAGGTCGGGCGTCCGCAGGACGACCGGGTGAGGGCTGGCCCCGGCCTCGACAAAGAACCCTCACCCGGAGCCGCTTCGCGTCTCCGACCTCTCCCGCAAGCGGGAGAGGCAACGCGCAGGAGCCGTCCGTCCATCCGCCTCACGCCCGTCGGGCCTTGACGTCGCGCAGGATCTCGCGCGCCGCGTTGTGGCCCGGGATGCCGGAGACGCCGCCGCCCGGATGCATCGACGAGCCGCAGATGTAAAGCCCCCGGAACGGCGTGCGGTAATCGGCATAGCCGGAGACCGGGCGCTGGAAGAACAGCTGGTCGGTCGACAGCTCGCCATGGAAGATGTGGCCCTGCGGCAGGGCGACGATGCGCTCGATGTCCGGCGCCACCAGCAGCTGGGCCTCGATCACGTCGTTGGAGAAGCCGGGGGCGTATTCCTCGATCGTGTCGAACACGGTCTTGCGGAAATTCTCCTTCTCCGTCGCCCAGTCGCCGCCCTTCAGCGTGTAGGGGGCGTGGCCGCCGAACAGGTTGACGACATGCTTGCCGGGCGGGGCCAGGCTGTCGTCGACGATGGTCGGCACCACCGGGGTCAGGAACGGCCGGCTGGAGTACCAGCCGTACTTCGCGTCGTCATAGGCCCGTTCGAGATAGTCGATGTCGGGCGCGATGTGCATGTAGGTCGGGTAGCTGAAATTGCCCAGCGCGCCGTCGGCCTTGACCTTGTCCAGGATGCGGTATTGCGGCGGCCGCTCGCAGGCGATGTTCATCTTGAAGGCGGTGGAGAAGCTGCGGTAGCCGCGGATCTCGCGCAGCACCTCGGCCGGCAGATGCGCCTCGCCGATCATGTCGAGATACAGCGTCTTGGCGCTGGCGTTGGAGACGATGATCCGGGCCGAATAGGTGTCGCCCTTGGTCGTCGTCACCGCCGTGGCGCGGTCGCCGGTCAGCCGCACCTCCTGGATCTCCGCCTCGGTGACATGGTCGACGCCGACGGTCCGGCCGTAGGAGGCCAGCGCCTGGGTGATCGCGCCCATGCCGCCCTTGATGAAGCCCCAGCCGCCCGCGCCCTCATGCTCGCCCATGATGTGGTGCATGATGACGTAGGCCGAGCCGGGGGTCTTCGGTCCGGCGAAGGTGCCGATCGAGGCGTAATAGGCCAGGACCGCCATCACCCGGTCGTCCTCGAACCATTCGCGCAGGAAGTCGTAGGCGCTCATGCTCAGCATGTCGGCGACCCGGTACATCTTGCGGCCGATCTTGCGGTGCCGCCACAGCAGGGACGCGCCGTCGCGGAAGCCGCGCCAGTCGCGCCGGGCCGGGTCGACCGGCGTCTCCCACAACAGCTTGCGCACGATCTGCGCCGCCTCCTGCAGGTAGCGGTCGAATTCGGGATAGATCGCGGCGTCCTTCTTCGAGAACTTGGCGAAACTGGCCTGGGTCTTGGCCATGTCGTCGGAGAAGACGATGTAGTCGTCGTTCGACACCGGCGAGACCATGTCCGAGCAGGGCAGCACCTCCAGCCCATGCTGCTTCAACTGGAAGTCGCGAATGATGCGCGGGTGCAGCAGGCTCATCAGGTAGGAGAAGATCGAGGCGCGGAAGCCGGGCGCGATCTCCTCGGTCACCGCGGCGCCGCCGAGGACCTTACGGCGCTCCAGCACCAGCACCTTGAGCCCGGAGCGGGCGAGGTAGTTGGCGCAGACCAGGCCGTTGTGGCCGGCGCCGATGATGATGGCGTCGTAGCGCTTGGCCGCCGCCGCGCCATTGGGCTGGGAAGAAATGGTGGTCATCGTTCTCTCTATTCGGCGGCGGCGCGGTGGGCCGGGGCGGGATGGTCGGCCATGCCGCGGCGGACCATGTCCTGGAAGGCGTGCACGGCGTGCTCGTGCTTGGGCGACAGCGGCCCGCGCTGGTAGATGCCGGCGTTCAGGTTGCGCTGCACCCCGGTGATGATGTCGAGGTCCTCGCTGACGATCTGGGCCGACCATTCGATCGAACGCTGGCTCTCCTCCGTCTTTTCGGGGGAAACATCGGTGAAGAAGTACCAGTTGATGTGGCGCAGCCTGCCGGCGCCCAGCGGCTCCAGCGTCGCGATCGAGCTGCCCCAGTCGTACAGGTTCAGCATCAGGAACGGGAAGCGGTAGAAATAGACGCCGCGGGTCAGCCCGCCATCCCGCTTCGGCGCGTGCAGGTGGAACATCTCGTCATGCACATCGATGCTGTAGCGCTCCATGTCCAAGGACGCGCACAGGCCGGGATGCATGGTCCGGCAGTGGTAGCATTCGAGGTAGTTCTCGCCATAGGTCTTCCAGTCGACCTCGCAGTCACGGTTTTTCTCGGCGAACCAGTGCTGCTGCTCGAGCGGATAGTCGGCGGCCAGGGCGTCGATCGGCCCCAGCCAGTCGCGCAGCCCCTCCCCATCCTGTGCGATGCGCAGGAAGACCAGGCCGCGCCACTCTTCCGCGGCGATGCGGAACAGGCCCCATTCGGCCGGATCGAAGGCGGGGGCGGAGCCGAAATCGGGCGACCGTTTCAGCTTGCCGTCCAGCGTGTAGCTCCAGCTGTGATAGGGGCAGACCACCAGCCGCGGGCACTGCCCCTCCGGCTTGGTCAGCAGCTGGGCGCCGCGGTGGCGGCAGACATTGTGGAAGGCGCGGACCTGCCCGTCCTCTCCCCGGATGGCGAAGACCGGATAGCCGGCGACCGTGCCGGTGACGTAGTCGCCCGGATTGCGCAGCCGGGCGGCCCAGGTGAACAGCATCCAGTGCCGGGCGAAGATGCTTTGGCGCTCGGCCTCGTAGCGCTCCGGGTCGCGGTACCAGGCGGCCGGCAGGGTCCAGGTGAAGCCGTCCGGCGCGGCCGGGTTCGTCAACGTCATGGCGCAACCTCTCGGTCGGTCGCCGCCGGCTCGCGACCGGCGCGCAGGATCTGCAGGATCACCAGCAGCAGGGTGACGGCGAACAGCACCGTCGCCGCCGCCGCGATGGTCGGGTCCACCCGCTCGTTGATGCCGTCCCACATCTTGCGCGGCAGGGTGTAGACGGCGCGGGCGGCGATGAAGAGGGTGACCACGATCTCGTCCCAGGAGGTCAGGAAGGCGAAGACCCCGCCGGCCAGGATGCCGGGCAGGATCTGCGGCAGGATCACCCAGCGGATGGTCTGGGACTGGGAGGCGCCGAGCGAGCGCGACGCCTGGTCCTGGCGCGGGTCGACCGAGGCCAGCGCGGCCGACACCGTGACCAGGACATAGGGCGCGGCCAGCAGCGTGTGGGCCAGGATCACCCCGGCGAAGCTGTCGAGGAGACCGATGCCGGCGAAGAAGCGGTAGAAGGCGAGCGCGGAGACCACCGGCGGCACGATCAGCGGCGCCAGGGCCAGCATCCGCGCGAATTCGCCGAGCGCCGAGGACAGCCGCCACAGCCCGATCGCCGCCAGCGTGCCCAGCGCCACCGACAGCGCGGTGACGGCAAGACCGATGCCGAGGCTCTGCAGCATCGCCGAGCGCCACTGCTCGTCGCCGAACAGGGTCTCGTAGTGCTGGAACGAGATGCCGTCGGTCGGCAGCGACAGGTACCGGTTCGGCGTCACCGACAGCGGCATCGCCACCAGGGTCGGCAGCATCAGGAACAGCAGCACGGCCCAGCACAGGGCGACGAGGAAAGACCAGCGCATCAGGCCCCTCCCCCGAACAGCCGGCGGACATCGACGACGCGGGACAGCGCCGCGATCAGGAGCAGGACCGACAGCAGCAGCATCGAGGCCATCATGGTGCCGACGCCCCAGCGCACGGTCTGGAAGATCTGCAGCCGGACGTATTCCGCGATCATCACCACCTTGCCGCCGCCGAGGATCGCGGGCGTCACCAGGAAGCCGAGCGACAGCACGAAGACCAGGAGGCCGGCGGCGAAGATGCCGGGCAGGGACAGCGGCAGGAACACCTTGGCGAAGGTGCGCAGCGGCCCGGCGCCGAGCGAGCGCGAGGCGGCGCCGAGGGCCGGGTCGATGCCCTTCATCCCGGCATAGAGCGGCAGCACGGCGTAGGGCACCATGTAGTGCACCATGCCGACCAGCACGCCGAACTCGTTGCGCACCAGCGGCAGCGGCTCGGTGATCAGGCCGAGGCCGGCCAGCGCCCCGTTCACCAGCCCCTCGCTGCGCAAGAGCGTCAGCCAGGCGAAGGCGCGGACCAGCACCGAGACCCAGAACGGCACCAGCACGAAGGCGGTGATCCACACCCGGTGCCGCGGCGAGGCGTGCAGCATGACATAGGCGACGAGGTAGCCGAGGACCACGGCGCAGACCGTGGTCCAGGCGGCGACGCGGAAGGTGGTCCACAGCACCCGCTGCATGGCGTCGGAGTCGAGCAGCCGCTGGTAGTTGCCGAGGCCGGGCGCCGGGTCGGTGACGCTGATCCACAGGATGTTGGCCAGCGGCAGCAGGTACAGCAGCAGCAGCGCCGCCATCAGCGGCAGCACCAGCCCCCAGGCCGACGCCGGCGTGCGACGCCGGGCGACGGCTGGAGGTGCGCTGTCGAGGGCGGGCGCTGCGACCACCGCTCAGCTCGCGATCAGGTCGAGGAAGTCGTTCTGCACGGTGTCGTAGTTCTCGGCGTACCAGGCACTGTCGATCGGGATCTGCCTGCGGTAGTTCGGCTCGTAGCCGCAGTCGATCTTCTGCAGCTCGGGCGTCAGGCTGGCGCTGGCGGCCGGGTTGGCCGGGCCGTTGCCGAGCAGCTTCAGCAGCTCGACCTGCCGCTCCGGGTTCTGGGTCGAGGCGATGAAGTCGAACACCGCCGGCCCGGCCGGGTTCTTCACCAGCACCGGCAGCACGCCGGGGGCGACGATGCCGTGGTCCCAGGTCCAGGTGATCTTGCCGCCGGAATCCCGGTCCAGCACCGAGGCGCGGGTGCACCAGATCGGGCCCATCGTCACCTCGCCCTCGCGGAACAGCTGCTGGCTTTCCGCCCCGCCGCCCCACAGCAGGAACTGGTCGCGGTTGTCCTTGATGATGGCGAAGGCCTTCTGCACGTCGAGCGGGTACAGCTTGTCCGGCTCGACGCCCGACCCCAGCAGCACCGCCTCCAGCGACCCGACCAGCCATTTGTAGATCGCGCGCTTGCCCGGAAAGTCCTTGAAGTTCAGGTAGTCCTTGAAGCCGTTCGGCGTCTTGCCGCCCGTCTTCTCCACGCTGAAGGCGTTGACGGTCGAATACATGTAGGCGGCGCAGCCATATTCGAAGGTGAATTCCGGCCGCACCTTCGCCTTGTCGACCTTGGAATAGTCGTAAGGCTGGATCAGCCCTTGCTTGCTCAGGATCGGCAGGTAGAAGCCATCGGCGTCGGTGCAGTCCCACACCACATTGCCGCTCTCGATCATCGCCTTGATCGCGCCCGGCGTCGGCTCGGCGCCCAGCACCGTGACCTTGAGGCCGCTGTCCTTGGTGAAGGGGTCGCCCCAGGCCTTGCCCCAGGCCGGCACGGCGTCGCCGCCGAAATTGACCACCACCACCTCCTGCGCCGCGGCCTTGGCCGGGCCGGAGACGAGCAGCGGCGTGACGCCGAGCGCGCCGAGCGCGGCCAGGAAGCCGCGCCGGTCGAGCTGTCCTGCCGCGAACCGCTCCGCCGCGATGGCCGCGAGATCCGCGCGATATCGAGATGCCGTCATTGTAGCCCCCTGTCTGTGTCAGGCCGATCGGTCGTCGGCTTCGTCTTCGATGAGCACGGTGGCCTCCGGCGCCCAGCCGACCCAGGCGGCCGCGCCGAGGCCGAGATCCGGCGCCGCCTCCCAGGCGAAGCCGGTCGCGGTCAGCGGGCCGAAGGCGTCGGTGCCGACCACCACCTGGCGGGTGGCGCCGAGATAGGCGATGTCGAGGATGCGGCCGGGCACGCGGTTGGCCATCTCGTGCGGCTCCTGCGCCGCGACCCGCAGCTTCTCCGGCCGCAGCGCCAGCAGCACGCCGCGGCCCTCGGGCGGCGTCGATGCGCCGCGATGCAACACGGCGGCGCCGCCGGTCTCGAGCCGGATCAGCTCGCCATCGCGGCCGGCCATGCGGCCGGCGATGCAGTTGCTCTTGCCCAGGAACTCGGCGACGAAGCGGGTGTGGGGCCGTTCGTACAGCTCGTCCGGCGCGCCGGCCTGGACCAGCCGGCCGCGGTTCATCACCGCCACCCGGTCGGCCATCGACAGCGCCTCGTCCTGGTCGTGGGTGACCAGGATGAAGGTGGCGCCGAGGTCGCGGTGCAGGGTCTTCAGCTCCAGCTGCATCTCGGCCCGCAGCTGGCGGTCGAGCGCGCCGAGCGGCTCGTCGAACAGCACGATGTCGGGGTCGAACACCAAGGCGCGGGCGACGGCGACGCGCTGCTGCTGGCCGCCGGACAGCTGCCTGGGGTGGCGGTCGTCGAAGCCGTCCAGCCGCACCCGGGCGATGGCGCCGGCGACCTTCTCCGCGATCATCGCCCGCGACACGCCGCGGACCCGCAGCGGATAGGCGATGTTCTCGGCCACCGTCATGTGCGGGAACAGGGCGTAGCCCTGGAACACCATGCCGAAGTTCCGCTTCTCCGGCGGCACGGCGGTGACGTCGCGGCCGTCGACCGCGATCCGGCCGGCGCTGGGCGCGACGAAGCCGGCGATCATCATCAGCAGCGTGGTCTTGCCGGAGCCGGAGGGGCCGAGAAGGGTCAGGAACTCGCCGCCCGGGATGTCGAGCGACACGTCGTCGACGGCGCGGACCGGGCCGTAGCGGCGCGACAGCCGGGTCAGCGCCAGGCCATGCGCCCTGGCGGCGGCTCGGGGGGCTTGCGATCGGTCGGCCCGCATCAGCATCGATCCTGCCTCCTGCGATCTTTTTCATTCTTGTGAAAGAAGCCTGGCGGCGATGGCGGAACCTGTCAAGGGCCAGAAAAGGCACAGACGGGCGGCATTCTCGGTTGCTCCTGGGGTCTCGGAGCCTCTCTCGCAGGCGGACAGCTGTTTTCAATCCTGTGAAAATGCGACACCGGCTTGCCTTGTCCGCAACGGCTTCATCGACGGAACGGCGCGGCGCCCCCATCTGAATCGGCATGCAAGGAGACAGCGGGATCCTGAACCGGGTGACGATCCGGCCCGTCGCCGGCGACAAGCCGGGGATCGAGGCGCGGCTGCCCTATGACCGGGCCATGATGCAGCGGCTGATGGCGGCGTTCCCGCGCGCCCGCTGGCGCGAGGCGGAGGGGGTCTGGTTCATCCCCGGCACGACCGCTGAGCGCCGGCTGACCCGCTGGCTGGCCCAGCAACTGCCGCCCGGCGGCGACCATGCCGACGCCAAGGGCCGCGACGCCCATGACTTCGACCCGATCGAGAGCCGCTATCTCGAGATCGGCGACGAGTTGCTGGTCCGCACCCCCTATTCCCGCACCGTGGTCGAGCAGATGCACGGCATCCCCTGGTCCTGGTGGGAGGCCGAGACGCGGACCTGGCACGTGCCGTTCCGGTCCTATGACGAGCTGTGGCGGCGCTGGCCGGAGATCGAGGCCGCGGCGCGCCGCAACGAGCCGGAGGAGCGCCGCAAGCGCCGCCTGGCCGAATGGACGCCTGAGCGGCAGCGCCGCGCCGCGATCCTGGCCGCCGAGCGCCGCCATCACCGCTATCCGCTGCTGGCCGGCGACCTGCCGCCGCTGGAGCTGCCCGTGATGACCGAGCGGTTCGGCATGCTGGTGTTCACCGGGACCGACGGCGAGATCGCGGATGTCCCCGACCCGGCCGGCATCTACGCCCATGCCGACCCGGCGGCCGGCGACTATGTCTGGGTCCGCTGGCGCCGGCCCGGGCTGGAAGAGCTGATCGGCGTCTGGCCGAGCCGATCGGAGGCCGGGCCGGCGGAGCAGGCCCGCGGCTGGTGGCAGCCGACCCGCGAGGAGCTGCGCCAGGCCCGGCGGACCGCCCGCGTCCGGGAACGGCTGCAGGAGCGCCGCGGGATGAGCCCGCAGGCGGCTGTGTAGCGGCATCCATGCACCGGATCATTGGAGCCGGCGGTTTCATGCATCATCCTCATTGATCTCAGTCCGTTTCCGGCCGAGACTGCCCGCCCCTTTCCATCCGGCGCGGGGCAGCGGATGCGGATCGATTTTCTCGGCCTGGAGGCCTTTCTCAGCATCGCCAACTGGGGCAGCTTCCATCGCGCCGCCGGCCATCTGAACCTGTCGCAGACGGCGCTGAGCCACCGGCTGAAGAAGCTGGAGGAGGATCTCGGGATCAAGCTGGTGACGCGCAGCACCCGGCGCCTGTCGCTGACGCCGGCCGGGCTGGAGCTGCTGCCGACGGCGCAGAAGCTGATCGAGGAGCTGTCGACCTCGCTCGACACGCTGCGCCGCCAGGGCCGCGACCGGCAGGAGCGCATCGCCATCGGCTGCCTGCCGACCATCGCCATCCACCACCTGCCGCAGGTGCTGGCGGAGTTCCAGGCGACGCATCCGCTTCTGGCCGTGCGGGTCTACGACAATTCGGTGAGCGAGCTGACCGACCGCGTGCGCGCCGGCGAGGCGGAGTTCGCCGTCACCATCGTGTCCGCGAACCGCTGGGACCTGGACATCATCCCGCTGATAAAAGAGCCTTTCGTGCTGGTCTGTCCGGCCGGGCATCCTCTGGCCAAGCGAGAGACCGTCGACTGGCAGGACCTGGCCGGGGTGCCGCTGATCCGCATCAGCGCCCAGACCGGCAACCGGCTGCTGATCGACGACGCGCTGGCCAGCCGGCGCGAGATGATGACCTGGCGCAACGAGGTGCAGCATGTCGCCACCGCCATCGGCATGGTGGCGGCGGGGGTGGGCTGCACCGTGGTGCCGAAGCTCGGCGTCAGCACCGTCCGCGTCACCGGCGTCGCCGTGGTGGCGCTGCGCAACCCGAGCGTGACCCGCACCCTCGGCATCATCACCCGCCGCGACCATCCGCTGTCGCCGGCGGCGGAGACGCTGGCCCGCCTGGTGCAGACCCATTTCCGCCAGATCTCGCGGCGCGACGATGCCGACGAGGCAATTGCTGCAGCAAACTGATCGATCGATCATTTACTTTCATTTGTTTCATCTCCGGCCGCTCGGATAGCGTGTCGCCGGATCGAGACGCGCCAGGAGGAGGAGATGCAGGCCGGCATCCGCTGCATGCTGATGCGGGGCGGGACGTCGAAAGGCGCCTATTTCCTCGCCAGCGACCTCCCGACCGACACCGCCGCGCGCGACCGGCTGCTGCTGTCGCTGCTCGGCTCGCCCGATCCGCGCCAGATCGACGGGCTGGGCGGGGCGCATCCGCTGACCAGCAAGGTCGCCATCGTCGCGCCCGCCGCGGACCCCGCCCATGACATCGACTTCCTGTTCTGCCAGGTCGGCGTCGACAAGCCGGTGGTCGACACCACGCCGAACTGCGGCAACATCCTGGCCGGGGTCGCGCCCTTCGCCATCGAGCGCGGCCTGATCGCCGCGGGGGACCCGGAAACGCGCGTACGGGTGCGGACCGTCAACACCGGCACGGTGGCGGAGCTGACGGTGCGGACGCCCGGGGGCCGGGTGGTCTATGCCGGCGATGCGCGGATCGACGGCGTGCCGGGCACCGCCGCGCCGATCACCATCGACTTCCTCGATGCCGCCGGGTCGGTCTGCGGGGCGCTGCTGCCGACCGGCAACGCGGTCGACACCGTCGCCGGGGTCGAGGCGACGCTGATCGACAACGGCATGCCGGTGATCGTGCTGGCGGCCGCCGCCGTCGGCCGCACCGGCTATGAGCCGCGGGACGTGCTGGACCAGGACACCGAGCTGAAGGCACGGCTGGAGCAGATCCGGCGCGCCGCGGGGCCGCTGATGAAGCTCGGCGACGTCGCCGACAAGGTGGTGCCGAAGATCGCCCTGGTGGCGCCGCCGCGGGCCGGCGGCAGCCTGTGCACCCGCAGCTTCATCCCGCATGAATGCCACGCCTCGATCGGCGTCTTCGCGGCGGTGACGGTGGCCACCGCCTGCGTGCTGCCGGGGTCGCCCGCGGCGCGGCTGGCGTGGATCCCCGCCGGCCGCGACAAGACCATCAGCATCGAGCACCCGACCGGCGAGTTCACCGTGCGCATCGCCGTCGGCGGCACGGCGGAGCGTCCGATGATCGAGCGGGCCGGGCTGCTGCGCACCGCCCGCGCCCTGTTCGACGGCATCGCCTTTCCCCATGAGACGGCCCGCACGGCCGCCTGAGCATCGAGAGCGTTCATGACAGCACAAGGCAAATCCGGGCTGGTGATCACTGCCCATCCGGGCGACTTCGTCTGGCGCGCCGGCGGAGCCATCGCCCTGCACGCCCGCAAGGGCTACCGCATGAAGATCGCCTGCCTGTCCTATGGCGAGCGCGGCGAGAGCCAATGGGCCTGGAAGACCGCGGGCGTGCGGCTGGAGGACGTCAAGGCCCAGCGCCGTGCCGAGGCGGAGAAGGCGGCCGCGATCCTGGGCGCCGAGATCGAGTTCTTCGACGCCGGCGACTATCCGCTGAAGGTCACCGAGGCGGTCCTCGACCGGCTGGTCGACATCTACCGCGAGGAGAAGCCGGCCTTCGTCCTGACCCATGCGCTGGAGGACCCGTACAATTTCGACCATCCGGTGGCGGCGCATGCGGCGCAGGAGGCGCGGGTGATCGCCCAGGCCGCGGGGCACAAGCCTGATCCTTCGCGCAGCTACGCCGCCCCGCCGGTGTTCCTGTTCGAGCCGCACCAGCCCGAGCAGTGCAACTTCAAGCCGCAGGTCATCCTCAACATCGATGAGGTGTGGGAGACCAAGTTCCAGGCCTTCCAGGTGCTGGCGGCGCAGAAGCACCTCTGGGACTACTACACCCGCGTCGCCCTGAACCGCGGCGTGCAGGGCGGCCGCAATTCGGGCCGGCCGATGACCTATGGCGAGGCCTATCAGCGCCTGTTCCCGGAAGCCGTGGAGATGCTGGCATGAAGCCCGTCGTCGTCCGCAACATCCACCGGGTCGAGCCCGAAATCGCCAAGCGCCTCGCCGAATGCGGCGTCTCGACCGTGCATGAGGCCATGGGTCGGGTGGGCCTGCTGAAGACCTATATTCGGCCGGTCTGGCCCGGCACCGGGATCGCCGGCAGCGCCGTCACCGTGCTGGCCCAGCCGGGCGACAACTGGATGCTGCATGTCGCGGTCGAGCAGTGCCGGCCCGGCGACGTGCTGGTGGTGGCCTGCACCACCGACAACACCGACGGCATGTTCGGCGAGTTGCTGGCGACGTCGCTGCGGGCCCGCGGCGTGGCGGGGCTGGTGATCGACGCCGGCTGCCGCGACGTGAAGGCCCTGGCCGAGATACGCTTCCCGGTCTGGTCGCGCGCGATCTCGGCCAAGGGCACGGTCAAGGCGACGCTGGGCAGCGTCAACGTGCCGGTGGTCTGTGCCGGCGCCCAGGTCATGCCCGGGGACGCGGTCGTCGCCGATGACGACGGGGTCGTCGTCGTGCCCCGCGCCCAGGCCGCGGAGGTTGCGGCGCTGGGCGAGAAGCGCGTCGCCAATGAGGAGGAGAAGCGGGCCCGCCTCGCCGCCGGGGAGCTGGGGCTCGACATGTACAAGATGCGGGAAGCGCTGGCCGCGGCCGGGCTGACCTATGTCGACGCGCTGCCGGACTGAGCGGCCGATGACACCCGAACCCAATCTCGACGTCGCGCATCTCGGCCATGTCGAGATCCTGAGCCCGGTGCCGGAGAAGAGCCTCGACTTCTTCGTCACCGTGATGGGCATGACGGTGAGCGGCCAGAAGGGGGATTCCGTCTATCTGCGCGGCTGGGACGATTACGAGCGGTACTCGCTGGTGCTGACCGGGTCGAAGACCTCGGGGCTGGGCCACGCCGCCTTCCGCACCCGCAGCCCGCAGGCGCTGGAGCGGCGCGTCGCCGCCCTGCGCGGCTCCGGCCACGAGATCGGCTGGATCGAGGGCGAGCTGGGCCACGGCCCGGCCTATCGCTGCCATGACCCGGACGGCCATGTCGTCGAGCTGTACTACGAGACCGAATGGTACCAAGCTCCGGCGGAGCTGAAGCCGGCGCTGAAGAACCAGGCCCAGCGCTATCCGGCCCGCGGGGTCAATGTCCGCCGCCTCGACCACTTCAACGGGCTGGCGGCGGATGTGAAGGCCAACCGGATCTTCTTCGAATCCTATCTCGGCGCCCGGCTGACCGAGCAGATCGTGCTGAACGACGGCACCGAGGCCGGAATGTGGCTGACCTTCACCAACAAGAGCTACGACTTCGCCTATACGCGGGACCACACCGGGGCCAAAGGGCGCTTCCACCACGTCACCTACGCGCTGGATTCGCGCGAGGACATCCTGCGGGCGGCCGACATCTTCCTGGAGAACGGCGTCTTCATCGAGACCGGGCCGCACAAGCACGCGGTGCAGCAGACCTTCTTCCTCTATGTCTACGAGCCCGGCGGCAACCGCATCGAGGTGGCGAATGCCGGCGCCCGGCTGGTGCTCGCCCCCGACTGGAAACCGATCGTGTGGACCGAGGAGGAGCGGAGGAAGGGCCAGGCCTGGGGCCTGAAGACGATCGAATCCTTCCACACCCACGGCACACCGCCGATCGAGCACGGGTAGCAGCCCGGCGGCAAAAACAAACTCATTGGTCTGTTTTTTGCCGGCGCCATGGGCTATCTCTTGAGATCCGCCCGGCGGCCCGGAGCCGTCTCGGCCTTGTGAGAGAGCATGGACAACGCCACCCGTTCCGAACGTTCCCGCAATGCCGCCATCCAGGCGGCGCTCGCCATCATCGCCCGCGACGGTCCCGGGCGGCTGACGCTCGACGCCATCGCGCGCGAAAGCGGCATCAGCAAGGGCGGGGTGATGCACCATTTCCGCACCAAGGAAGCGGTGGTGACGGCCCTGCTCGAACACCTGACCGAGCGCTTCAGAAAGTTCACCCAGGCGTACCTGGCCGAGATCGGCCCCGACAAGCCCGGCGCCATCCTGGAAGCGCAGATCGCGACGCTGCGCGAATCCATCGCCACGCCGCATTCGGCCTTCTTCGCCATCCTCGGCGCCGTGGCCGAGAACCCCGACCTTCTCTCGATCAACCGCGAGGCGGAGGCCGAGGCGCTCGAGGCCGTCAAGGCCGAGGCCGCCGATCCGGAGCTGGCGGTCCTGCGCTGGATGGCGGCCAGAGGCCTGCACATGACGACGCTGCTGGGAACCTGCCCCCTGTCCGCGGAGGAGCGCGACCGACTGTTCGACCGCCTGATCGATGATTCGCGATGGTCCGCCCTGGCGGAGACCGCGAAGCCCGACGCCGTCCGCCCCTCCCGCGGCCGGTCGGCATCAATCAAAAAAACCGACTAGACGGTTTGCAAATTCAGAAATCCGCTGCTATGATGTCCTCACACGAGATCGAGAGGACGACGGCATGGCACAGCGCGCTCCGTTCCCGGCAGGGGACCGCGGCATCGGCGGAACCGGAGGGCAGCCGGCCCGGGCCGGCTTCGGCGCGGTCGGTTCCCGCTAGAGAGCATCGGGCCGAGGCAGCCGCGGCCCTGACCACAGCCTGACGGCGCTGCCGTCGACACACCATTCCCCGCATCGGCGACAACCGCACTCTCCGGGACATCCCGGCGGAGAACGGCGTCCCACGGCCCGGCGCATACCGGCCGGCCGCAGACTTCGACATGGAGACTTGAATGCACGCGTTCCTCGAACGGCCGCGACGGCCGATACCTGCCCGGGCGTGGCTGTCGCTCGCGGTCGTCGGCGTGGCCCTGGCCGGCTGCGGCAGCGCCGATCCGGTACCCTATTCCGGCATCGCCTCGTCGGCACAGCTGGCGCCGAACCCGCAGGACGACACCGGGCATATCCCGTTCCGCTACGCCACCCCGGTGGACTGGCGCAGCTACAACCGGATGATCATCGACCCGATCGTGATCTACCGGGGCCCGGACAACCAGTTCGGCGACATGTCCGAGGAGGACAAGGCCGAGCTGGCCCACACCATGCAGACCGCGTTCGTGGAGAAGCTGAAGACCCGCTTCACCCTGGCCGGCGACCCGGCCCCAGGCACCCTGCGCCTGCGGCTGACGCTGACCGGCGCGTCAACCAGCACGCCGGTGCTGAGCACGCTGACGCGCGTCGACATCGGCGGCGGACTGTACAACGGGGTGCAGGCGGTCCGCGGCGGCGAAGGCATGCTGACCGGATCCGTGATCTACGCGGTCGAGATCTACGACGCGCCGAGCAACCGCCTGCTCAACGCCTTCGTCTCGAAGCAGTACCCGGGATCGATGAACATCGGGGCGACCTTCGGCTCGCTGGCCGCGGCGAAGACCGGCCTGGAGAAGGGCGCCGACGCCCTGGTCGCGCAGCTCAAGTGACCGCCACCATCATCGCGCAGGAGGTTCACCATGATCTTCGAGATGCTCTGGCTCGGCAGCATCCTGCTGTGCGCCGGGCTGTATCTGTGGGGCTATGCCGCGAATGTCCTGCCGCGACGGTGGCGCCTGCCGCACGCGCCCCGGGCCGCCGCCAGCAAGGAGAAAAACCGGTGACCCGGCGCTCTCGCTATGGCCGCCCCCTGGCCGCGCTGCTGATCCTGGCCGCGGCCGCCGGGCTGGCCGGCTGCGGCCTCGTGGCCCTGCCCTTCCGCACGACCAGCGCCGTGGTCAAGGTGGTGCCGGTGGCCGGCCACGTCGCCGCGGCACCTCTGGACGTCACCGCCGACGCCATCGACTGAGCCGGTGCCCCTCAATCCATGTGCCACTGCAGCGGCAGCAGGAAGGGGAAGCCGGTGCGGCTGTCGATCTCGACCTTCATGATCGGCGCCATGTATTCGCCCCAGCGCCGGTTGACCGGGTCGTCGCGCAGGGCCGCGATGGTGCGGTCCAGGTCGTCGGTCTCGAAATGGCCGAACAGGGCCAGGCCGTGCTTGAAGATCGAGTAGTTGCGGATCCCGGCCGCCTGCAGCGCCGCCACCATCTCCGGCCAGATCTCGTCGTGGCGGCGCTTGTACTCCTCCTCATAGCCGGGGCGGATTTCCAGGATCCAGGCGTGCTGCGTCATCGCTGTCTCCGTCGTCAGGCGGCGAGGTAGTCGTGCAGGATGCGGCCGGGCGCCAGGGTGAAGTCGGCGCGCCAGTAGAAGCCGTCGAGCATCTCCCGCACCGGCAGCCGATAGACCGGCGCCTGGATGTTGGGCCGCAGCTCGACGGTGCAGGGGCCGCTCCAGCATTCATGCACCGCCACCTCGGCCAGGCGGCGGGCGGTGAGCTGGCGGATCGCCGGCCGGCCGTCGATATGGTCGATCGCCTTCAGGTTGATGTTGGTGGCGAAGTCGAAATGCGCGGCCAGGCTCTCGATCCGGTCGCGCCGCTGCTTGTAGGCCAGCGTGCCGGTGATCACGTCGATGCCGTTGCGGGCGACGGTGCCGACCCAGGCGTCGCCGCGCGCTTCCAGCGTCGGGATGCCGGACTTCTTCGGCTGGCCGTGCACCTCGCGGCCATGCGAGACGCCGATGTCGGAGGACAGGAACAGATAGGGCGAGTAGGACCCGGCCTCGCCAGTCCCGGGCAGCCGGCAGCCGACCATGATGTTGGACTCGCCATAGGGGCCGAGCCAGTCGGTGTCGTTCATCTTGTAGATATGCGCCAGCACCACGTCGCTGGTCGGCTCCAGCGGCGGCGGCAGCAGCCGCTCGACCGCCTCCGGGTCGGTGCGCCAGGCCAGGGTCAGCACCTCGACGTCGCGGAAGCTGAACGGGAAGGGCGGCACCATCGGCGCGTCCCAGGGGGTCGAGAAGCCACCCTGCAGAATCTCCTCGACGGTCAGCCGGCGTCCGGTCATGCCAGCCACCCGCGCACCTGGTCGCGCAGGCGGATCGTCTCGGTCAGCACGTCGTCATAGAGCGTCGCCATGTAGTCCTGATGCACGTATTCGAGCGCGAGGTGCCCCTGGAAGCCGGCGTCGCGCAGGGTGGCCAGCTGGGCCTCGATGTTGATCGTGCCCTCATGCCCCTTGGCCTGCAGCGCGCCCGGCCGGGCCTGGCGCAGATGGACGTGGGCGGCGTGGCGGGCCAGCGGGTCGATCTCCTCCTGCCGGTAGCCGAGGCAGACGAAATGGGCGTAGTCGAGCGTCAGCTTCAGCCCGTCGACCCGGCCCAGCAGCTCCTCGACAAAGGCCGGGCTTTCGAGGAAGGAATGGACGTGGGGCTCGATCGTCGGCGTCACCCCGGCCTCGAGGGCGATCGGCACCAGCGCGTTGAGCGAGCGGGCTGATTCCTCCAGCGCCTGCGCCCGCCCCTGCCCCGGGTTGCACACGCCGGGCAGGATGAAGATGGTGTCGATCTCGGCCCGGGCGCAGAACTGCACGGCCTTGCGGAAATCCGCGACGTTGCGGTCGCGGTGGCGCGGATCGGCCAGGTTGCGGTCGGACAGGCCGTCGCCGAACAGGTGGTAGAAGCTGGGCACGTGGATGCCGAGCGCCCGCACCGTCTCCGCCATGCCGTCCGGATCGGCCAGCAGCGCCGCCTTGTCGAGTGCCGGGCCGTAGAAATAGCCGAGGTCGAGCCCGCCGATGCCGAGCACCCGGGCGATGCCGGCCGCCTCCTGCAGCGAACAGGCGCGCAGGGACCAGGAGGTGAGCGAAAGCTGCATGGGTCACACCCTCTCGACTTGGCCGCTGGCGGCCGAGCGGTACATGGCGTCGAGCACCTCGACCGCGCGCATCCCGACCTCGCCCGGCGCGTCGTTCTCGACATCGCGGCCGAGGCAGAGGTCGACGAAAACATCGACCGGCCGCTCGCAGCCATAGTCGCCCTCGCCCAGCGCCATCGGCACGACGGTGTCGCGGCCGTCGCGGCGCCGCACCTCCAGCCGCTCGCGCTCGATGTCGAGCAGCAGCAGGCCTTCCGAGCCGTAGATCCTGAGGTCGATATGCGGGCCGCGATGCTTCGGCACGGTGGAGGCGCCGGACAAAGCGGCGGTGGCGCCGCCCTCGAACCGCACCGTGGCGGCGTCGTAGTAGTCGACGCCGGCCGGCGAGGCGCCGGTCATGGCGAAGACCTCGCGCGGCGCCAGGTCGGCGATGCGGAACAGCAGGCCGAGCGCATGCACCAGCTGGCCCCAGCCATAGCCGCCGGCGCGCTTCGGGTCGGCCCAGGTCGAGGGCGGCGGCCGGAACATGTGGCCATGGGTCTCGGCCATCGGCCGGCCGGCGAACAGATCCTCCAGCGCCGAGCCCATCTGCAGCACGACATGCTGGACCGACCCGATCTCGCCATCCGCCACCAGCCGGCGCGCCTCACGTGCCCAGCGGGTGAAGTTCCAGCCATAGGGCACCAGGATGGCGCGGCCGGCGCGGCGCGCCCGGGCGACCAGGTCGCGGGCGTCTTCGGCGCGGGTCGCCAGCGGCTTCTCGACCAGCACATGGCAGCCACGGTCGAGCGCCGCGGCGGCGTGCTCGTGGTGCAGCACATGCGGCGAGGCCACCACCACACCGTCCGGCTTCACCCGGTCGAGCAGTTCGCGATAATCCTCCGAGCCCTCCGGAATGGCGAAGCGCTGCTGCAGCGCCGCCAGATCCGAAGCCCCCAGCCGGTTCACCCCGACCACCTCGCAATCGGGATTCCGCTGCAGCGCCGGGATGTGGTTCTGCGCCGCCCACCAGCCGGCGCCGACCACGGCGATCCGTGCTTTCCTCGTCATCGCGCCTTCTCCATCGCCGCCAGCGTGGTCTCGTAGACGCTGGTCATGTGGCGCCGCATCGCCTCCCCCGCCTTCGCGGCATCGCGGGCGTCGAGCGACGCCAGGATCGCCTCATGGTCGGCGAAGCTGCGCTCCAGCACCCCCGGCGTCTCCGAGGCGATGCGGCGATACTCCATGCCCAGCACGAAGAACGAGCCGCCGACCCGCTCCAGGAACGGGTTGCCGGAGGCGGCGTAGATGATGCGGTGGAACTCCATGTCCGACACGCGGAAGCCGACCGGTTCGCGCAGCAGGCCGCGCTGCACCGTGAGCAGCGCGTGCAGCCGGGCCAGCGAGGCGGCGTCGATCCGCTCCGCCGCCAGCCCGGCGATGGTGCCCTCGACCAGGATCCGCGCCTCGTGCAGCGCGTCGACCGTGGGCGCGTTCAGCTCCAGCAGGAACTGCAGCGGCGCCAGCAGGTCCAACGCCTCCAGCGCCGTGACGTAGACGCCGCCGCCCTGGCGCATCTTGACCACGCCGAGGATCTGCAGGCCGCGCAGCGCTTCGCGCACGCTGGGCCGGCTGACCTGCAGGATCTGCGCCAGCTCGCGCTCCGGCGGCAGCTGGTCGCCCGGCTTCAGGCTGCCGGTGCGCACCAGCTCCATGAGCTTCTTCGCCACCTGCTCGGCGACCGACTGCCGCTCGATCGGGGCGACGGTGTCGAGGCCCACGACCATCCTCAATCCCCCGCCGCGCGGCTGCGGATCTGGTCGAGGCTGACGGCCAGCAGCAGCACGATGCCGCGAGTCACGTCCTGCCAGAAGCTGGAGACGTCGAGCAGCGTCAGCCCGTTGTTCAGCGTGCCCAGGATCAGCACGGCCAGGAGGGTGCCCCAGACGCTGCCGCGGCCGCCGAACAGGCTGGTGCCGCCGAGGATGATGGCGGCGATCACGGTCAGCAGGTGCTTGCCGGCCGCATCCGGCGCCGCCGCGCCCAGCATCGCCGCCAGCACCAGCCCGGCGACGGCGCCGCTGATGCCGGACAGGACGTAGAGCGTGATCTGGGTGCGCGCCACCGGAACGCCGACCAGGCGGCTGGCCTCGGGATTGCCGCCCGAGGCGTAGACGAAGCGGCCGAAGCGGGACTTCGCCAGCACCACCCAGAGCGCGCCGTAGCACAGCAGCATCAGGATCAACGGCACCGGGACGCCGAACAGCCTGCCGCTGCCGATCCAGTTGAAGCCCGGCACCATCAGCGGCCGGGTCAGCCCGCCGGTCATCACCAGGGCGCTGCCGGTGATGATGCTCATGGTCGCCAGGGTGACGATCAGCGGGTTGAGGCGCAGCCCGGTGGTGAAGATGCCGTTGACCAGGCCGATCGCGGCGCCGCACATCACCGCCGCCACGGCCGCCACCCAGATGTCGAGCCCGAGCCCGTGCAAGAGCGCCAGCACCACCCCGGTCAGCCCGGCCACGGCGGCGACCGAGAGGTCGAGGCCGCCGGCGATGATCAGCGGCGTGCCGGTCGCCGCCATCAGCCCGATGAAGGCGACGTTGGAGCCGATGCTCATCATGTTGTTGAAGGACAGGAACCAGGGCGACAGCAGCGAGAAGGCGACCAGCAGCGCCACGTAGAACAAGAGCAGCACGGCCACGCCGGACCAGGACCGGCCGAGCGCGCCGCGGGCGAAGCCCCGGGAGCGGCGGGGAGTGTCGATCGTGGTCATGCCCTCAGCTCTCCTTCCGCTGTTGGCGCGCTGGCAGCGGCCATCAGCTCCGCCGGCTCGCGGCCGCGCGGGAATTCCGCCACCGCCCGGCCGCGGTCGAGCACGATGGCGCGGTCGCACAGACCCGCCACCTCCTCGACATCGGAGGACAGGACCAGGATCGCCCGGCCGGCATCGGCCAGACGCCGCAGCTCGGCATAGATCTCGCGCCGGGCGCCGACATCGACGCCGCGGGTCGGCTCCTCCAGGATCAGCAGGCGCATGCCGTCGACCAGCCAGCGGGCGATGCAGACCTTCTGCTGGTTGCCGCCGGACAAAGTGCGCAGGCGCTGCTCGCTGCCGCGCGTGCGGATGCCAAGCTGATCGATCCAGCCCTCGGCATGGCGCCGTTCCGCCGCCACATCCATGAACGGGCCGAAGCGGAAGCGCTCCAGGAACGGCAAAGCGATGTTCTCGCGCACCGTCAGCTCGGCGACGATGCCCTCGCGCTTGCGCTCCGCCGCGATGAAGCCGATGCCGGCCGCCTTGCCGGCCTGCGGATTGCGCGGCGCATAGGGCGCGCCGCCGATCGCCACCCGCCGCGCCGCCACCGGCCCGAGCGCGCCATACAGCGCCCGGCCGAGGGTCTCGACCCCGGACCCGACCAGGCCGAACAGGCCGACGATCTCGCCGGCCCGGACGGTCAGGTCGACATCCTCGATCTCGGCCGGGATCCGCAGGCCTTCCACGGTCAGCACGGCCTCGCCCGGCGGTGCCGCGGGGCCGGCGCCGTACAGGTCGTCGACCACGCCGCCGAGCATGGCGCGCAGCACCTCGGCCGGCGTCGCCTCATGGGTGCGGAAGCTGCCGGCGTTGCGGCCGTCGCGCAGCACGGCGATGCGGTCGGACACCGCGAACACCTCGGACAGGTAGTGCGAGATGTAGATCACCGCGACGCCCTGCACCTTCAGCCGGCGGATGATGGCGAACAGGGTCGCCGCCTCCTGCTCGGTCAGCGACGCCGTCGGCTCGTCCATGATCAGCACCCGCGCGCGGCCCGCCAGGGCGCGGGCGATCTCGACGATCCGCTGCTCCGGCACGCTCAAGCCCTTGACCCGGACGGCGGGGTCGATGCCGGGATAGCCCAGCTGCTGCAGCAGCTCCTCGGCCCGGCGGCGCATCGCCGCCGTGTCGACCACTCGGAAGCCGGGGCCGGCGCGCATCGGCAGGTCGCCGATGCAGATGTTCTCGGCCACGGTCATGTCCGGGATCACCGAGATCTCCTGCGGCAGCAGCCGCACCCCGGCGGCCACGGCCTGGCGCGGCTGGTCGAAGCTGACCTCGGCGCCGTCCAGCCGCACCGTGCCGGCGTCGCGGCCGTAGCTGCCGGCCAGGATCTTCACCAGCGTCGACTTGCCGGCGCCGTTCGAGCCCAAGAGGGCCAGCACCTCCCCCGCCGCGACCGTCAGCTCGACCTCGCGCAGCACGTCGACGCCGCCGAAGGCCTTGCGGATGCCGCGCATCTCGAGACGGGGGGCGGTCATCGTCACTCCTTCGGGATCAGGGTTTCGTAGCCCTTCAGCTCCTCCAGCCCGCGCAGGGCGGCGAGGTGCTTGGCGAAGGCCTCCTGCGGGAATTTGTAGTCGACGACCTTGGCGTCCTTGGCGCAGGCGGCATCCGGGTAGAACTCGCAGATGTTCGCCTTGGTCACCATGACGTGGTTGACCAGCACCGCCGGCGGCAGGGGCTTGTTGGCCAGGGTGGCCAGGGCGATCGGGATCAGGTAGTTGCCGTATCGCTCCGGGAAGTAGCCCACCGAGGCGACGAAGCGCGGCTCCTTCGCCAGGGTCTCGGTCTCGTCCGCGCCCATGCCGACGACGATGGTGTCGGCCTCGCGCCCGGCCTGCTGGGCGGCGCGCAGCATGCCGGTCGCCGCCTGGTCGTTGATCGCGGTCACCATGATCGGCACCCCGGCGGGGATGCGGCCGATCAGGTTGCTCATCTGCTGAAAGCTCTCCTGCAGCGTGTTCTTGGTGTCAATTTTGAGGATGTGGTCGGCCGGGAAATCCGGCAGCTCAGCCTGGAAGCCGGCGACCTGGCCGCCGGTGCGCATCGCCGGGATGGCGCCGGATTGCGGCAACTCGCCGACCACCAGATAGCCCTGCGGCACCTTGTCGGCGCCGTATTCCGCGATCGCGGCCTGGGCCAGGTAGGACCCGCCCATGAAGCCGGAGCGCGGGTTGTTGGCGCCGAAGAAGGTGGCGTTCGGCATCGGGATGTCGATCGCCGCCACCTTGATGCCGGCGGTGTCGAACTGGTTCATCACCGCCGGGCCGAAATTCACGTCGGTCTGGAATTCGATGACGAAGTCGGCGTTGCGGCGGACGAAGCTTTCGGCATTGGCCAGGGCGGTCGGCCCGTCCAGCCGGTTGTCGGCGACCGCGAGCTCGACGCCCGCGGCATCGGCATTGGCCTTGATGCCGCCCTCGACCTTCACGCCGAAGGAGATGTCGCGCTGCAGGTTGGCGAAGCCGATGACATAGCCGGAACCGTTGCGCGGCGGCGTCGCCGCCTTGGCGTCGGCCACCATGGCCTTGAGCTGGTCGGCCGACAGCATGGCGCCGGAGAAGGCGCCGGGGTCGAAGCCGTGGAAATCCTGGGCCCGGGCTGTAGCGCCGGCGGCAAGCAGGGCAACGGCGGCGATGGCGAAACCCCGGAAGCGGTGCGCGCGGATCATCCCTTTCCTCCCCTCAATTCCGGTCCACTGGTAAATTGGACAGGCCAATTCTTTTGAGGCATCGTAGTGTCGGTTCCGCCGCCCTGGCAAGAGGGTGTTCAGTACCGGGACGAAGGAGCCGTCGAAGCGGCCGGTGGGAGGAGACCAATGCGCATCCAGGGCATCACCCCGATCGTGCTGCGCTATCCGGAGCCGAACGACCACGGCAACATCCGGCACACCGTGCTGCTGCGGCTGGAGGCCGAGGGCGGGCTGACCGGCTGGGGCGAATGCATCGCCATGTGGCCGGAGGCCTGCCGCGCCGTGGCCACGCTGGTCCAGGGCGGCCTGGCCGATGTCGTCGCCGGGATGGATGTGCGCGAGCCCGAGGCCGTGTGGCAGGCGCTGAAGCGGCACACCTGGTGGTACGGCGAGGGCGGCCTGGCCACCATGGCGCTGGCCGGCATCGACATGGCGGTGTGGGACGCCTGCGGCAAGGCGGCCGGGCTGCCGCTGTGGCGCCTGTTCGGCGGCCGGGTGCACGAGTCGCTGCCGGCGATCGCCAGCATGCATGTCAACCGCGCCACGATCGAGGAGGGCGCGGCCGAGGTGGCCGGCCACATCGCCCGCGGCTTCAAGGGCGCCAAGCTGGGCTTCGGCAAGCGCGGCCTGTCGCGGGTTGGCCACGACCCGGACCACGATATCGGCTATGTCCCCGCGGTGCGCCAGGTCGCCGGCTTCGGCAAGCGCGGGCTGTCGCGGGTCGGCCGGGACCCGGATCACGATGTCGACTATGTCCGCGCGGTGCGCCAGGCCGCCGGCCCGACCGCCCGGCTGATGGTCGATATCGGCAACGGCGTGCGCTGGGACGCCGCCACCGCGATCGCCACCATCCGCCGTTTCGAGGCCTTCGATATCGACTGGGTGGAGGAGCCGCTGCATCCGGACGACCTCGACGGCCTGGCCCGGCTGCGCGCCGCCGTCGCCACCCGGATCGCGACCGGGGAGCGGGAATGGACCGTCGCCGGCTATGCCCGGCTGATCCGCACCGGCCTGGTCGACGTGCTCGGCATCGATCCCGCCCGGGCCGAGGGCATCACCGGCTTCCGCAAGGTGGCGGCGCTGGCCGAGGCGGCGCGCATCGCCGTCAACGCCCATGCCTGGAGCACGGCGGTGACCAGCGCCGCCAGCCTGCATCTGTCGGTCGCCAGCCCGGCGGCGCGGCTGTTCGAACTGAAGCCGCTGGAGAACCCGATGCAGCACGAGCTGGTCGACACGCCGATCTGGCACCAGGACGGGCTGGTGCGGCCGCCCGAGGCCCCCGGCCTGGGCGTCGAGCCGCGCCCGGCCTGCATCGACAAGTACCGGCTGCC
Source organism: Inquilinus sp. CA228 (assembly GCF_052078665.1). Taxonomy (NCBI): domain Bacteria; kingdom Pseudomonadati; phylum Pseudomonadota; class Alphaproteobacteria; order Rhodospirillales; family Rhodospirillaceae; genus Inquilinus; species Inquilinus sp. CA228. The sequence goes on from NZ_JBQJIK010000033.1 coordinate 31,273, forward strand.
GCTGTGACCGAGAGACCGGAGATGACCGACGATCTGGGCCTGGCGGGGCGCATCGCCATCGTCACCGGCGCAGCCAGCGGCATCGGCCGGGCAACGGCGCTGCTGCTGGCCCGGCTGGGCTGCGTCGTCACCGCCGCCGACCGCGACGCCGCCGGGGCGGCCGAGACCGCGCGGCAAGGGGCGGACGGCCGGATCGCGCCGGCCGTGTTCGACCTGGCCGATCCTGCGGCCTGCCGGGAGCTGGTCGAGACCACCGCCCAGACCTATGGCCGGCTGGACATCCTGGTGAATGCGGCGGCGCTGATGATCCGGCAGCCGATCGACGAGGTCGGCGACGACGCCATCGATCGGCAGATGCGGGTCAATCTGGCCGGCCCCTTCCATCTCTGCCGCGCCGCCCATGCCGCGATGGCGCCGCAGGGCCGCGGCCGGATCGTGCTGTTCGCCAGCCAGGGGGCCCACACCGGCGGCTATGTCGGCTCCGCCATCTATGCCGCGACCAAGGCCGGGGTGATCGCGCTGGCCAAATCCTTCGCCCGCGCCTGGGCGCCGGACGGGATCACGGTCAATGTCGTGTCGCCGGGCGCCGCCGACACGCCGATGCTGCATGACGGGGTGGCCCCCGATGCCCTGGCCCGGTTCCTGGCGACCATCCCGCTCGGCCGCGCCGCGACGCCGGAGGAGGTGGCGCGCTGCGTCGCCTTCCTGGCCAGCGACTGGGCCGGCTACGTCACCGGCCACACCCTCGACGTCAATGGCGGCCAGCTGATGCGCTAGCCGTTCCCGCCACCCTCCGGACACCATCATGACCGCACCGCGCATCGCCGACATCCGCACCCATCTGATCGAAGGCACCGGGGACGGCGGCGACTATCACCGCCAGAAGGGCGGCCACTGGATCATCGACACGCTGATCGCCAACCCGATGTCGGCCTATGCGCCCTACAAGGCGTCGCGGTTGAGCTGGGGCATCGACGTGCTGGGCTCGATCCTGGTCGAGATCGAGGACGACCAGGGCCGGGTCGGCTTCGCCACCGGCTTCGGCGGCCCGCCGGCCTGCTGGCTGATCGAGAAGCATTTCCAGCGCTTCCTGGTCGGCGCCGACCCGCGCGACCTGAACCTGCTGTGGGACCAGATGTTCCGCGCCAGCATGTTCTACGGCCGCAAGGGCCTGCCGCTGGCCACCATCAGCGTGGTCGACCTGGCGCTGTGGGACCTGGTCGGCAAGATCCGGCAGGAGCCGGTCTACAAGCTGATCGGCGGCCGGACCAAGCCGGAGCTGAGCTTCTACTGCACCGGCCCGCTGCCGGCGGAAGCCCGGCGCATGGGCTTCTGGGGCGGCAAGGTGCCGCTGCCGCACGGCCCCGCCGACGGCCGGGAAGGGGTGCGGGCGAACCGGGCGTTCCTGGCCGGGCATCGCGCCGCCGTCGGGCCGGACTTCCCGCTGATGGTCGACTGCTACATGGCGCTCGACGTGCCGTACACGGTCGAGCTGGCCACCGCCTGCGCCGATCTCGGCATCCATTGGTGGGAGGAGGTGCTGCACCCCGACGACGTCGAGGGCTACGGCCTGCTGAAGCGGGCCCTGCCCGCCACGCGCTTCACCACCGGCGAGCACGAATACTCCCGCTACGGCTTCCGCCGGCTGATCGAGGGCCGGACCATCGACATCCTGCAGCCGGATGTGATGTGGGCCGGCGGCCTGACCGAGCTGCTGCGCATCGCTGCCCATGCCGCCGCCTACGACATTCCCGTGGTGCCGCATGGCAGCGGTCCCTACAGCTACCACTACGTGATGTCGCAGCCGAACGCGCCGTTCTGCGAGTATGTGGCGAACAGTGCGGACGGACGCAGCGTGCGGCCGGTGTTCGGCAGCCTGTTCCGGAACGAGCCGGTGCCGCAGGACGGCCGGCTGGACGTCTCCGACGCCCCCGGCTTCGGGCTGGAGCTCAATCCGGACGCCCCGCTGAGACGGTTCGATGCGTCCGGGTTCTGACCTCAGGTCGAGGGGGCCGGGCGCCGGACTGCGCCGATCACGCGGGCGATCAGCGGCCAGGCCAGCATGGCGAGGCCCAGCGTGGTGATGCTGCCGACCAGCGCGTTCGACCAGAACACCGACAGGTCGCCGCCGGACATGATCATCGATTGGCGGAACGCGTCCTCGGCCTTGTCGCCCAGCACCATGGCCAGGACCAGCGGCGCGATCGGGTAGTCCAGCCGCTTGAAGATGTAGCCCACGATGCCGAAGGCCAGCACCACCCCCATGTCGAAGGGCGAGTTGGCGACGGTGTAGGCGCCGGCGAAGCACACCACCACGATCACCGGCCCGATCACCGCGAAGGGGATGCGCAGGATGGCGCTGAACAGCGGCACGGTCGCCAGCACCAGGGCGACGGCGACGACATTGCCCAGATACATGCTGGCGATCAGACCCCAGACGAAGTCCGGCCGGTCGATGAACAGCATCGGGCCTGGTGTCAGGCCCCAGATCATCAGCCCGCCCATCATCACCGCGGCGGTGGCCGATCCCGGCACGCCCAGCGCCAGCATCGGCAGGATGGCACAGGTGCCGGCGGAATGGTCCGCGGCCTCGGGCGAGACGATGCCGGCCGGGTCGCCTTTGCCGAAGCCCTCCTTGCGCCGGGCGAAGCGCCGGGCCAGGCCGTAGCTCATGAAGCTGGCGGCGGTCGGCCCGCCGGGGGTGATGCCCATCCAGCAGCCGACCAGCACGCTGCGCAGCAACGCCAGCCAGTGCCGCGGCAGCTCGCGCATGGCGCGGCCGACATCGCGCAGCCCGACTCGGGCGCGGATGCCGTCGAAGCGCAGCCCCTCCTCCATGGTCAGGATCAGCTCGCCGATGCCGAACAGGCCGATCACCGCGACCAGGAAGCTGATGCCCTTGATCAGGTCGGCGAAGCCGAAGGTCAGCCGCAGGTTGCCGGAGATGGTGTCCATCCCGACCGTGGCGAAGGCGAAGCCCAGCATCATCGACACCAGGGTCTTCACCGGCGACCCGCTGCCCATGCCGACGAAGGAGGCGAAGGCCAGGAAGTAGACGGCGAAGAACTCCGGCGAGCTGAAGCGCAGCGCGAACTGTGCCACCCAGCTGGACAAGAGGGTGATGACCACGACGCCGGCCAGGGCGCCGAAGCCGGCCGACAAGAAGGCCAGGGTCAGCGCCCGCGCCGCCTGGCCCGCCCGGGCCATCGGATAGCCGTCGAAGGTGGTGGCGACCGAGGAGGGCTCGCCCGGGATGTTGAACAGGATCGAGGTGGTGGAGCCGCCGAACAGCGCGCCCCAATACATGCAGCTCAGCAGGATGATGGCCGAGACCGGGTCCATGGCGAAGGTCAGCGGCAGCAGCAGCGACACGCCGTTCGGCGCGCCGAGGCCGGGCAGCACCCCGACCAGGATGCCGAGCATCACGCCCAGCACCATCAGCATCAGATGGTAGCCGGTGAGAACGGTGCCGAAGCCGTCGACGAGATGGGCGAGGTTGTCCACGGATGGCCTCCGGATGTCAGGCGAGGCCGAGCCAGGCCTCGACCGGGCCCTTCAGCAGCGGCACCTGGAACCAGGTCTCGAACACCAGCCACAGCAGCACGGCGACGCCGAGCCCGACCGGCACGGCCGTCCGCAGCCGGTAGCCGCCCTGCAGCGCCATCACCCCGGCGAGATAGAGGGCGGAGGCGACGTAGAGGCCGAGCGGCAGCGACAGCGCCACGAAAGCCGCCATCGGCACGAAGAAGGCGGCCACCCGGCGCAGCCGCACGCCGTCGAGGAATACGTCGCGGTCACGCGACCGGAGCGCCTGGACCAGGGTGCCGAGGCTGCCGGCGACGATGATCAGGCCGACGGCGAAGGGGAAGGTGCCGGGCTCGGGCCCCGCCTCGTTCCAGCCGATGCCGCCCTGCAGCCCACCGATGACGACCGCGGCACCGACCGCGCCGGTGGCCGCCGAGGCCGCGCATTCCATCGCGAAGCGGGAGACGCCTTCCGGTTTCTGCATGACCGAAACTCCCAAGGTGGTCAGCCGGCGAGCCAGCCCTGCTTCTGGTAGACCACGCGGACCCGGTCCTGCTCGGCGCGGATATAGGCCTGCCACTCGTCGCCGGTGAGGAACCGGCCGCTCTGCGAGCTCTTGGCCAGGTAGTCCCGCCATTCCGGCGTCTCGCTGACCTTGCGCAGCAGGTCGGTGTAGAAGGCCGTCGCCTCCGCCGGCACGCCGCCCGGCAGCCAGACGGCGCGCGGCATCTGGTAGCTGTCGATCGGGATGCCTTCGTCGCGGCACAACGGGATGTCGGCCCAGCCGAGATCGCCCGACACCTTCGGGCCGGCCGGCAGGCGCTGCGTGGCGAAGACGCAGAGCGGCCGCACCATCCCGGCCTGCCACTGGCCGCGATTCTCGTTCGGGTTGTTGGTGTTGCCGTCGATATGGCCGCCTGCCAGCTGCACCGCGGCCTCGTTGCCGCTCTTGAACGGGATGTAGGTGAAGCGGGTACCGGCGGCCTCGCCGACCATGGTGACCAGGGTCTGGTCGACATCCTTGGACTGGCTGCCGCCGAACTGGATCGCGCCCGGCTTCTCCTTGGCCGCGGCCAGCAGCTCGGCCACCGACCTGTACGGCGACTCGCCGTTGACCCACAGCACGAACTCGTCCATCGCCATCGCCGCCACCGGCGTCAGGTCCTCCGGCGCGTAGGGCAGGTTGGCGACGAAGGGCAGCAGGTATTCGTTGTTGGTGCCGAACACGACTTTATGGGGGTCGCCGGCAGCGCCCTTGCCGTAGACGAAGCCTTCGGCGCCGCTGCCGCCGCCCTTGTTGGTGACGATGATCGGCCGGTCCACCAGCTTGTGCTTGACGATGATCGCCTGCACCATCCGGGCGAAGCTGTCGGTGCCGCCGCCCGGGCCGGAGGTGACGACGAACTCGATCGGCTTCTGGGGTTCCCAGGCCTGGGCGGACGCCATCGGCAGCAGCGCTGCCAGTGCCAGGGTCAGTTTCTTGAGCATGTTCCGTTTCCTCCCTTTGCTTGTGGTTGACGGGCCGGATCAGGCCGGCGGGGCGTGCCTCCGCGCCGCCATGCGGGCGGCCAGCAGCACCGCGGCGCGGCTGGCGCCGATATCGGCGATGCCCTGCCCGGCGATGTCATAGGCGGTGCCGTGGGCCGGGGTGCAGATCGGGAAGGGGAAGCCGCCCAGCATGGTGACGCCGCGGTCGAAGCCCATCAGCTTCATCGCGATCTGACCTTGGTCGTGATACATCGTCAGCACCGCGTGGCAGCCTTCCTTCGGCGCCCGCAGGAAGACGGTGTCGGCCGGATAGGGGCCGACGACGTCGAGGCCTTCCGCCGCCGCGGCGCGGACCGCCGGGCCGATCACCTCGATCTCCTCGCGCCCGAAATTGCCGCCGTCGCCGGCATGCGGGTTCAGCCCCGCCACGGCGATGCGCGGCCGGTCGATGCCGGCGGCGCGCAGGCAGCCGGCGGTCAGCGCCAGCTCGGCCCGGATGCCGTCCGCGGTGATCGCCGCGGCCACGGCCGAGAGCGGGATGTGCGAGGTGACCCGCGCATTCCAGATCGTATCCAGGATGTTGAATTCACGCGCGGCGCCGGACCAGCCGAGGACGTCCGCCACGAAGCGGATCTCGTCGTCATAGCCGGGGGTGGCGTAGCGCATCGCCTGCTTGTTGAACGGGGTGAAGCACACCGCGTCGGCCCCGCCCGTGGCGGCCAACCTGAGCGCCCGGCGGAAGTTTTCGGAGGCGAACTTGCCCCCGGCCAGCGTGGCCTCGCGCGGCGTCACATCGGCCGGGTCGAGGTTGCCGAGATCGACCAGCACCGGCCGGTCGCCCGGCGCCTTTTCGGCCGTCGTGACCTCGAGGTCCAACGTCACGCCGGCCGCCCGGGCCCCGGCGTCGAGAATGCGGCGGTCGCCGAACGCGACGAACCGGGCCGCGGCGCGGAGCTCGTCCAGCGCCAGCAGGCGGGCGGTCAGCTCCGGGCTGATCCCGGCGGGATCACCCATCGCCAGGGCGATGACGGGACGGGCAGAGGCCACGATGCTCCCCAAATCTTCTTGCTTGTGGAGGCACGGTAGCAGTCATGTATGCACACATCAAGCATGCTGCACTCTGTATGCAGAATGCTGAGATTGACCTCCGCAGGGCTTATTCGCCATGCTTGGCTCCGCCGGGCGATTCCGCCGGCGGGGTGCGAGGACGGATGGAACTGGACCTGCAGGATGCGTTGGCCGATAGCGGCCCGATCGCCCGCCCGTCGCTGCACGACCAGATCGTCGGCCGCATCCGCGACATGGTGATCGAGGGCGTGCTGCCGCCCGGCGCGCGGATCCATGAGGGGCAGCTGGGGGCGCAGCTCGGCGTGTCGCGTACGCCGCTGCGCGAGGCGCTGAAATACCTCGCCAGCGAAGGCCTGCTGGACCTGGTCCCCGGCCGCGGCGCCGTGGTCAAGCGCTTCTCCGCCAAGGAGGTGCAGGACATGCTGGCGGTGCTCGGCCTGCTCGAGGCGGAAGCCGGCCGGTTGGCCTGCGCCGATGCCTCGGATGCCGGCATCCGCGAGGTCCGCGGCCTGCACGACCGGATGCTCGAATATTACACCCGGCGCGAGCGGCTGGAGTATTTCAAGCTCAATCAGGCCATCCACTCCGCCATCCTGCGCCTGTCCGGCAACGCGGCGCTGGTGACGGTGCACGGCATCCTGCAGTCACGGCTGAAGCGGATCCGCTTCATCGGCAATAGCAGCGAGGAGAGATGGGCGGGGGCCGTGGCCGATCACGAGGAGATGATCGCAGCCCTCGAGGCCCGCGACCCGCAGCGGCTGGCCGTGATCCTCAGCCGCCACATGGAGGAAAGCTGGAACCGGGTGCGGGACGCGATCTGACCGCCCTGCCCTCGCGGTCCCCAGAACAGGATGACTTTAGACCAAATCAGGGCCATTCGATCGAAGCAGTGGATTGTTGCCTCTCCCGCTTGCGGGAGAGGTCGGAGACGCGAAGCGGCTCAGGGTGAGGGCTCTTTGTCGAGGCCTGGGCCAGCCCTCACCCGGTCTCGCTGCGCGAGCCCGACCTCTCCCGCCAGGCGGGAGAGGCAACGCGCAAAGATGCTCGACATTCCTTCCGCACCGGATTCGCTCCTATCACGAGACGACGGCCTCGACCTCGATCTCGACCTCGTAGTCGCCGACCAGGGCGCCGGCCTGGACCAGCGTGTTGGCCGGCTTGACCGCGCCGAACACCCGGCCATGGGCGCGCGACACCGGCTCCCATTTCGACTCGTCGCGCAGATAGATGCGGGTGCGCACCACATCCTCCATCGCTCCACCGAGCGCGGTGATGGACGCGGCGATCTTGTCGAGGATGTAGGTGGTCTGCGCCCCGGCATCGCCCGGCGCGACGCAGCGGTCGCCGCCATGGGTGGCGGTGGTGCCGGAGACGCGGATGGTGTCCTTCACCCGGAGCGCGCGGCTGTAGCCGGCGATCGGCTCCCACACGCTGCCGGACGACACCCGCAGCCGGTCCGGCCGGCCGGGCACCGGTTCGGCGGTGAAGATCGACGGGATGGCGTCGAGATGGTGGCTGAGGTCGCCCGAGGCGGTGAGATAGGGCGGACGGCGGTATTCGTCGCCGCAATCGCCGGGGATCGGCGTCGCCTCGGCGAAGGCGTCGTCGAGCCGCCCCCGGTCCTCGGCGTCGAGCGCGAAGCCGAAGGCCCCGAGATTGTCGACGCGGTGCTCGCTCTCGCCCAGCCTCGCGCCGATGATGGCGGCGGCGACCGCCCCATGCTCCAGCACCCACCGGGTCGCGACGTTGGAGAGGGAAACGCCGTGCTTGCCCGCGACGTCGGCGGCGGCCTGCAGGATGCCCTGGAAGACATCCCAGCCGCCCGCCGCATCGATGAAGCGCTTGTATTTCGACCGGCTCCAATCCGGCATCGCGGCGGGCTCCGGCCGGCCCAGCCATGTGTCGGAGAGGAAGCCGCCGCAGAGCGTGCCATAGGCCAGCAACTTCACGCCCCTGGCCAGGCACAGCTCCGACAGGGCACCGGCGGCGCGGCGGTCGACCAGGGAGAACGACACCTGGTTGGTCAGGACCGGCACGCCGTCGGCCAGCGCCACGGCCAGATGCGCGGCGTCGAAATTGGTGACGCCGATCGCCCCGATCAGCCCCTCCCCTTGCAGCAGCGCCATCTCGTGCAGCGCGTCGAGCCAGGCCGGATGCTCGAAGGTCCACCAGTGGAACTGCAGCAGGTCGACCCGGTCGACGCCCAGCCGGTCGAGCCGGTCCTGGACGCCGCGGCGGACCACATCGGCGGTCATCGGCCCCGGCTCCGGGCACCATTTTGTGAAGGCCAACGGCCGCCCGGCCCCGGTCCCGTGGCGGGCCAGCAGGCGGCCGGCGATCAGCTCGGCGCTGCCGTAATGGTCGGCCATGTCGAAGCTGTCGAAGCCGGCCCGGGCATAGGCGTCGAGGGCATCGGCGCCGCGCTCGGGGTCGAGTGTCGTGCCGTCCTTCTCCAGGTCCGCCACCTGCCACAGCCCGCAGACCAGGCGGCTGATCGAGAGTCCGGGGCCGAGATCGATGCGCTCAGGGGTTGCCGGCACGGGACGTCTCCTTGGTGGTCCGGCGCGACAGCCGGCCGAGATGGCGCGACACCACCCGGTCCTCGCCCAGCATGCCGCGCGGGCGCAGCAGCAGGACGGCGCAGAGCGCGACGCCGATCATGACGATCTGCAGCGCGGCGGCGCGCGCCTGCTGGTCGGGCGGGAACAGGGCCGAGATGGCGCCGCCCGAGGCCGCCCACAGCCCCCAGACGAACACCGCGCCCAGGATGGCGCCGCGGTTGTTGCCGGAGCCGCCGACGATCAGCATCGCCCAGACCTGGAAGGTCAGCCGGGGCAGGTAGTTGTCGGGCGCGATGAAGCCGATGAAATGCGCCTGCGCCGCCCCGGCCAGGCCCATGATGCCGCCGCCGATGGCGAAAGCCTGCAGCCGGAACGCCCGGGCGTTCTTGCCCAGCGCCCGGGCGGCGGTCTCGTCCTCGCGGATCGCCCGCAGCACCCGGCCCCACGGGCTGCGCACCAGCCGTTCCAGCGCGAGATAGAGCCCGAGGACGACGGCGGCCAGCACGCCGAGATTGGCCAGGCCGAACAGCAGCGGATCGCCGGCCAGGTCGGCGAAGGGCCGCGGGATGAAGCCGATGCCGAACGGCCCGCCGGTGACCGGGATCAGGTTGAGGGCGCAGAGCTGCACGGTGACGGCGACGCCGAAGGTGGCGATGGCGAGGTAGTCGGCCCGCAGCCGGATGGTCAGCGCCCCGATCAGGAAGGAAATCAGCGCCGCGGCCAGCGCCCCGCCCAGCCAGCCGACGACGATCGGCAGGCCGAAGCCGCCGAGGCGGTCGGGCGCGTCCGGCGTGGTCAGCAGCGCCGAGACATAGGCGCCGATGGCGACGAAGCCGGCGACGCCGACATTGAACAACCCGGTCTGGCCCCATTGCAGGTTGAGGCCGAGGCACATCACGGCATAGGTCAGCGCCATGGTCAGGAAGAAGCAGCCATAGGCGACCAGCTCGACGCTCATTCCACCCTCCCGAACAGGCCCTGCGGGCGGACCAGCAGCACCAGCACCAGCACGACGAAGGCGACGGCGGCGCGCCATTCGCCGCCGACCAGCGGCACGGCGATGGCCTCGGCCAGGCCGACGACCAGCCCGGCCAGCATGGCGCCCGGCACGCTGCCGATGCCGCCGAGGATCGCCGCGGCGAACAGCGGCAGCAGCAGGTCGAGCCCCATCTGCGGCCGGATCTGGACCAGGAGCCCGGCGAAGATGCCGGCGACCGCGGCGAGCCCCGCCCCCATCAGCCAGACGGTGCGGACCACCTTGCGCACATCGATGCCAACGACGCCGGCCAGCTGCGGATTCTCGCTGACCGCGCGCATCGCCCGGCCGGTCGCGGTCCGGGTCAGCATCAGATGCACGGCGAGGACGAGGATCGCGGCGACGCCGAGCGACAGCAGCTGGTCGGGCGTGGCCCTGAGGCCGCCGCCGAGCGGCAGCGCGATCTGCAGCGCCTTGGTGTAGTAGGCCGGCTTCGAGGTGAAGATGAATTCGAGCAGGCTGCGCAGCGTCAGCGCCGCGCCGAAGCTGGCCATCACCAGGATGATGATGCTGCTGCGCTTGTCGCGCAGGCGGCCGAACAGCAGCGCGTCGACCAGCAGCGCCAGACCGCCGGTCAGGACCACCGCGATCACGGCCGCGATCGGCAGCGCCCAGCCGAAGGAGAACGGCCCGATCGGGGTCAGCAGCCCGCCGGAGACGCTGCCGAGCGCGCCGGCGGCGGCCAGCGCGGCATAGGCGCCCCAGGACAGCAGCTCGCCATGGGCGAAATTGGCAAAGCGCAGGATCGAATAGGTCAGGGTCACGCCGATGGCGCCCAGCCCGATCATCGCGCCGGTGATCAGCCCGTCTATCAGCACCTGCGGGGTCATGGCGCGGCCGCGTGGCGACGGGCGCCGAGATAGAGCTCGGCCACGATCGGGTCGTCGGCCAGGCCGGCGGCCGGCCCTTCGTGGCGCACCTGGCCCTCGACCAGAATGACGGCGCGGTCGGCGATGGCCAGCGCCGCCTTCACGTTCTGCTCCACCAGCACGATGGTGACGCCGGCCCGGTTGATCGCCTGCAGCCGCGCGAACACCTCCGCCACGATCTTCGGCGACAGGCCGGCCGAGGGCTCGTCCAGGATCAGCACCGACGGCTCCACCACCAGGGCGCGGGCCACCGCCAGCATCTGGCGCTGGCCGCCCGAGAGCTGGCCGGCCCGGAGCGACGGCCGCGCGGCGAGGTCGGGGAACATGGCGTAGAGGTCGGCGATGCGCCGGGCGCGCCGATCCTTCGGCAGGATGTCGGCCGCGGCGCGCAGATTGTCGTGGATCGACAGGGTGGCGAAGATGTTCTCGGTCTGCGGCACGAAGGCCAGGCCGTGGCGGATCTTCTGATGCGCCGGCACGAAGGTGATGTCCGCAGCCCCCAGCGCCGTCGTGCCGGAATGGACCGGCACCAGCCCGGCGATCGCCTTGACCAGGGTCGATTTGCCGGCGCCGTTCGGCCCCAGCAGCACCACCAGCTCGCCGCGCGCCACCCGGAAATCGACGCCGCGCACGATCGGCAGGTCGGGCTCGTAGCCGGCGACGAGGTCCCGGGTCGAGAGGGCGGCTGTGTCCATCACGCCACCCCGCCGAGATAGGCGTCGACCACGGCCGGGTTGCGCGCGATCTCCTCCGGCGCGCCCTCGGTCAGGTACCGGCCCCCGGCCATCACCACGACCCGGCCGCACAGCCGCGCCACCATCTCCATATTGTGCTCGATCAGCAGGATCGACCGGCCCTGCCGGTTGAGCTCGAGGATCCGGTCGATGATCAGCTCCAGCAGCGTCGGGTTGACGCCGGCGGCAGGCTCGTCGAGCAGGATCGCCTGCGGGTCGGCCATCAGCACCCGCGCCAGCTCCAGCAGCTTGCGCTGGCCGCCGGACAGCACGCGGGCCGGCTCATGCTCCAGATGCGACAGGGTGACGAAGTCGAGCAGCGCCCGCGCCTTCGCCACCGCCGCGCGCTCCTCGGCGGCGACGCGGCCGGGCCGGACCAGGTTCAGCCAGATCCGCTCGCCTGCCTGCCGCTGGCCGCCGGTCAGCACGTTCTCCAGCACCGTCATCTCGGCGAAGGGGCGCGGGATCTGGAAGGTGCGGGCGACGCCATGGGCGATGCGCTGCTCCGGCCCCCGGCGCGACAGCTCGCGGCCGGCGACCCGGATCGTGCCCGCGGTCGGCGCCAAGCTGCCGGCGAGCAGGTTGAACAGCGTGGTCTTGCCGGCGCCGTTCGGGCCGATCAGCCCCAGCAACTCGCCGCGGCGGAGGACGATCGACATGCCGTCCACCGCGCGCAGCCCGCCGAACTGCTTGACCAGGTCGCGCCCCTCGATCACGGGCGCGCCGGCGGAAGCGTTCGGGGCATGTGCGGCTGGCTGCATCCGCCTCGGACCAAATTTGATCGGTGATGTTTGATCAAAGTTTACACGCGACAGGTTGGCAAGTAGAAAATTGGGGGCAGCAGCAACGGACCACAGCCTGGAGGGCCCATGCCCGATCGGGACGAGCGACACAGGGTGCCTTGCATGGATGCGGCCGCATGAGCCGGCGCCGCACGCTGTCGCCGGTCGGGCGCGAGACGCTGCACGACCGGGTCTATGCCGAGCTGCGCCGGTCGCTGATCCACGGCATGTTCGACGCCGGCGAGGTGCTGCGCATCGTGGATCTGGCCGAGACGCTGCAGACCAGCACCATGCCGGTGCGCGAGGCGCTGGGCCGGCTGGTCTCCGAGCAGGCGCTGGAGGCGCTGCCCAACCGCTCGGTGCGGGTGCCGCTGATCACCCGCGAGCGGTTGGACGACCTGGCCCGCGCCCGCTGCTTGATCGAGGGCCAGGTGACGGCGCTGGCCCTGCCCAACCTGGCCGAGGAGGACTTCGTCCGGCTGCGAGAGCTCACCGTCGCCTGCGAAGCGGCCTTCCGCAGCGAAGACCCGGACAAGGCGCACCGGACGTCGGAGCTGAACCACGATTTCCATTTCGCCATCTACCGCGCCGCCGGGTCGGCCGTGCTGATCCCGATCGTCGAGAGCCTGTGGCTGCAATCCGGCCCCTATGTCCGCGCCGCCGCGCAGATCCATGACGAGCAGCGGGACATCCCGGCCACCCACTTCCATTGGGAGCTGATCGATGCGCTGGAGCGCGGCGATGCCGGCGGGTCGACCCAGGCGCTGACCGACGACATCACCCGGTCCTTCCGCCTGATCCGCGGTCGGCTCGACGCCGAGGATGCCGAGGAGAGAGCCTATGGTTGACGCTCACGACGACAGCTTCGAGCTGTACGACCTGCGGGTCGAGGTGGTGGCGCCCGAGGGCGGGCCGATCTATTGCGGCGCCAAGGTCGGCGATCATTTCGAGCTGCGCGGCGAGATGTTGCACCTGCCGCTGGGCCAGGGCTTCTCGATCTACTCGCTGGCGGCGCTGCTGCCGCTGCTGCCGGCCAAGCAGCGCCCGACCCATGCCAATGACTGGATGACGACGGACGCCGAGGTCGCCTGCCCCGACCCGAACTGCTCGTCGCGCTTCCGCATCACCCGGACCGGCCGGCGCCGGTTCAGCCATGCCGCGACCACGGCGGTGCCCCTGCCGCTCCAGGACGAGTGAGGCGACCATGCAGAGACTCCCGCTGGCCCCGGACTATGAGATCTCGCGCGTGATCCGCGGCGGCTGGCAGCTGTCGAGCGGCCACGGCGCGGTCCGCAGCGACGACCCGGTGGCCGACTTGGTGGCCTTCGCCGATGCCGGCATCACCACCTTCGACTGCGCCGACATCTACACCGGTGTCGAGGAGATGATCGGCCGCTTCCGGCAACAGTATCGCGACCTGCGCGGGGCGGAGGCGCTGAGCCGGATCAAGGTGCACACCAAATTCGTGCCCGACCTCGACGTGCTGCCACGCATCCGCAAGGCCGATGTCGAGGCCGTGATCGACCAGTCGCTGCGGCGCCTGGGGCTGGAGCGGCTGGACCTCGTGCAGTTCCACTGGTGGGACTATGCGGCGCCGCGCTGGCGCGAGGCGGCGCTGTGGCTCGACGACCTGCGCCGTGCCGGCAAGATCCACAAGATCGGCGGCACCAATTTCGACACCGACCACATGCTGGAGATCGTGCAGGCCGGCGTGAAGCTGGCCACCATGCAGGTGCAGTACTCGCTGCTCGACCGCCGGCCGGAGGGGCGGATGGCCCGCGCCGCGGCCGAGAACGGCGTCTCCTTCCTGTGCTACGGCACCGTCGCCGGCGGCTTCCTCGGCGACCGCTGGCTCGGCGTGACGGAGCCGGCGGACGCACTGGAGAACCGGTCGCTGGTCAAATACAAGCTGATCATCGACGATTTCGGCGGCTGGGACCCGTTCCAGGCCCTGCTGCAGGCGCTGCGCCGGGTCGCCGACCGGCACGGCACCGACATCGCCACGGCGGCCAGCGCCGCCATGCTCGGCCGGCCGGGCGTGGCGGCGGTGATCGTCGGCGCCCGCAACCGCGACCACCTGGCCGCGAACCTCGCCATCTCCAGCCTCGCTTTGACCGAGGAAGACCATGCCCTGATCGCCGAGGCGCTGGCAGGGGCGCGGAAGATCGAGGGCGACGTCTTCGCGCTGGAGCGCGACCGCCACGGCCGCCACGGCGCGATCATGAAATACAACCTGAACAAGGGAGCCGCCTGACCTTCGCGAGACAACCGGCCGGCGGCAGGTCGCCGGCCCAACAGACAGGGAGCACAATGATGAAGAAGATCCTTCTGACCACCGCCCTGGCGGCGATCCTCGGCGCGCCGGCAACGGCCGCCGCCTGCGACATCACCGTCGGGCTGGTGATGGAGCTGACCGGCCCAGCCGGCGCCTATGGCCAGGCCGGCGCCAAATCCGTCGAGATGGCGTTCCGCGACATCAACGAGGCCGGCGGCGCCGCCGGCTGCACGCTGGTGACCGACACCCGCGACAGCCAGAGCCAGGGCACCGTCGCCGTCGACCAGGCGACGCAGTTGGTCAACATCAAGAAGGTGCCGGTGATCATCGGGGGCATCATCTCCTCGGTGTCGATCCCGATCCTGACCTCGGTGACGGCGCCGGCCGGTGTGGTGCAGGTGTCGCCCGCCTCCTCCTCGCCGACGCTGACCGCGCTGGGCCGGGACGGCAAGACCAACGGCGTGTTCTTCCGCACCATCACCTCGGACGCGCTGCAGGGCACGGCGGCGGCGAAATACGCGCTCGACCAGGGCCTCAAGAAGATCGCCGTCATCCACGTCAACAACGATTTCGGCGTCAACATCGTCCGCGAGTTCTCGGCCGCCTACGCCAAGCTCGGCGGCACCATCACCTCGACCACCCCCTACAACGAGCAGCAGGCGAGCTATTCCGCCGAGGCCAGCGCGGCCATGGCGGGCGAGCCGGAGGCGCTGTACCTGGTCAGCACCCCGGTCGACGGCGCCACCATCGCCCGCGCCTGGATCTCGGGCGGCGGCCCGCAGAAGCTGCTGCTCAATGACGGCATGAATTCGAGCGACTTCATCGACAGCGTCGGCGCGCAGTATCTGAACGACGCCTACGGCACCTCGTCGGGCACCAGCAAGACGGCCTCGACCGACTATTTCTACGGCGCCTATGAGGCCTTCTCCGGCGGCATCAAGCCGGACGCGCCGGCGGCCGACCGCTCCTACGACGCCGGCGCCATCGTCGCGCTGGCCATCGCCAAGGCCGGCAAGGCCGATGCCGCGGCGATCAAGGCGGCGATCCCGCAGGTGGTGGCCGAGGGCGGCACGCCGATCCATGCCGGCAAGGCGGAGTTCGCCAAGGCGCTGCAGCTGATCAAGGACGGCAAGCCGATCAAATACGAAGGCGTGATCGGCCCGGTGACCTTCGACCAGTACGGTGACATCACCGGGCCGTTCCGGCTGTGGCGGATCCAGGACGGCAAGGTCACCACGGTCGGCGAGATGAGCGCCGCGGAGGTCGACAAGATTCGGGCCGAGCTGGCGAAATAATCCTGTAACCGACGGGTCTGGTCGCGACGAACGTGAGAGCGTGGAGCCGCTTCAGGTTCGCGAGGCGGCCTCGATCGAAAGGGGGAGAGCTTCATGACCCGTCTTACGGCACAGGACTTCCAGCCCGAGCTGCTTGAGCTCTACGATTTCTACGTCCATGGCAAGATCACCAAGCGCGAGTTCCTCGACCGCGCCGGCACCTTCGCCGTCGCCGGCCTGGGCGCAGCGGCCATCCTGGCGTCGCTGACCCCGAACTACGCGATGGCGCAGCAGGTCGAGTTCACCGACCCGGACATCGTCGCGGAGTACATCACCTACCCATCGCCCAAGGGCAATGGCGAGGTCCGCGCCTATCTGGTCCGCCCGGCCAAGGCCGCCGGCCGGGTGGCGGGCGTCGTCGTCGTCCATGAGAACCGGGGCCTCAACCCCTATATCGAGGATGTGGCGCGGCGCGCGGCGAAGGCCGGGTTCGTCGCGCTCGCGCCCGACGGGCTGACCTCGGTCGGCGGCTATCCCGGCAATGACGACAAGGGGCGCGAGCTGCAGCAGAAGGTCGACCCCGCGAAGCTGATGAACGACTTCTTCGCCGCGGTCGAGTTCCTGATGCAGAGCGAGCTGACCACCGGCAAGGTCGGCATCACGGGCTTCTGCTACGGCGGCGGTGTCGCCAATGCCACGGCCGTCGCCTATCCCGAGCTGGCTGCCGCCGTGCCGTTCTACGGGCGGCAGGCGAAGCCGGAGGACGTGGCGCGCATCAAGGCGCCGCTGCTGCTGCACTATGCCGAGACCGACGCCAACATCAATGCCGGCTGGCCTGCTTATGAGGCGGCGCTGAAGGAGCAGGGCAAAACCTACGAGGCCTACATCTATCCCGGCACCAATCACGGCTTCCACAACGACTCGACGCCGCGCTACGACGAGGCGGCGGCCAAGCTGGCCTGGGACCGGACGGTCGCCTGGTTCAAGCAATACCTCGCCTGAGGCTTTGCGACCTCTGATGCGCCGCTCAGCGGCGCGTCAGTTCGATCGCGGCGTCGATCAGCCTCTCGGCCGCGCCGGGCGCAAAGGCGGCCGGCAGGCCGTAGTAGCGGTGCGCCTCCTCGACCTCATAGCCGCCGTGCCGGTATTCGCCGGCGGGCGAGATGTACCCGGGGCAGCCGTCGGCGAAACCGAACGTCATGGTGCGGTCGGCGAACGGATCACCGTCCAGCGCCCGGCGGAGGTCGAGCGCCGTCTGGGCGAAGATCTCGCCCGGCAGGCCGATCAGCCGCGCACCGCCCCAGTCGAACAAAGTGACCCGCGCCGGCCATGGGGCCAGCGGCCGGGATGCCACCCGTTCGGCCCAGTCGATCCAGATTCGCAGCAGGGCTGCCCGGGCCGGGTCGGCGGCCTCCCGGCGCCAGGCATCCGCCAGGACTTCCGGCGCCTCGGTTTCGGTGCGCGCCAGGGGCAGCATCAGCTCGGTACTCGCGGCACGGATGTCGCTGCCGAGCGGCTGCTCCGGTGCCTGCAGCGCCGATTGCGCGATCCGGGCGCCGATGCGCTCGGCCTCGGCGAAGGTCCGGTCCGCCCGCGGCGCGGTCGAGATCGAGGCATGCGCCGGATGGCCGGTGTTGATGTCGCCGGTGCAGCCGGTGAGGAAGATCGCGACCGCACCTGGATGCGCAGCCTCGAGATGCCGGCGGACCGCGCCCGGATAGTCGGCGGTGAACAGCGTGTTGTCGGCGCCCAGCACCACCGGGTGCAGCGCGTAACACGCCAGCACCGCGATCGCCGCTCCGCCCGGCTCCCGGATGCGCAGCACCGGCAGCGCCGGATCGACCGGACCGCCGGCGTGGCGGCGGTTGCGGGCGACGCCCGGATCCGCGCCCATTCCGAAGCTCAGCCGGGCCGGCCGCCGCGCCGCGCGGGCCTCGGCGACGGCCTGGACGCAGGCGTCTTCGAGCCGTTGCAGCCAGGCCGGGTCCAGCCCCGGACCGAGACGACCGGGCATGGCGACAGGCCCGCCATGGGTGTGGGTGGCGGCGACGACCAGATGCCCGTCGGGGAGCCCGCCCCGCTCGCGGATCCGGCGGCAGCTGCCCTCGTGCAGGCCGATCGCATCGGCGACCACGATCGCAGTCTCTCCAACCGCAACGGCGCGGACGGTCAGCGGATCGTTCGTGCCGGTGGCGGGGCTGGTCCGGGCCGCGAAGCCGGACATCGTCAGCCCGGCCGGCGGCGTCACGTCAATCATCGCCGCCCCGGCCTGCAGGAGCCGGGTCACGGCCGCTCCTCGCCCAGGGCCAGGACGGTGTCGATGGCGAGGTCGCGGTCGCCCGGGGCCCAGTGGAAACGGATCAGGTCGGCCGGCGCGCCGACGGCCAGGACGCCGCGCCCGCCGAAGAAGCGGCCGGGGTTGACGGTGGCGAGGCGCAGGGCGTCGGTCAGCGGGATCCCCGCCATCTCGATCGCCAGCGCCACATCCTGCTTCAACGGCCGGGCGGCGCCGGCCAGGAAGGGCGTGCCGGCGAGGCCGAGCCGCCCGTCGGCCGTGAGCTCGACCCTGCCGCCGATCGGCTGGTCGTAGAGGCCGGGCGGCAGGCCGCCCAGCGCCGCCGCGTCGGAGACCAGTATGGCGCGGTCCAGCCCCTTGGCCCGCAGCATCACCCTGAAGACCTCGGCCGGCAGGTGATGCCCATCGGCGATGAAGCTGGCGGTCAGCCGGTCCTCGGCCAGCTGCGACCAGATCGGGTTCGGATGGCGCGGCAGCGTCGCGGCGATGCCGTTGCCGAGATGGGTCGACAGCCTCGCCCCGGCTTCCACCGCCGTCGCGATCTGCGCCAGCGAGGCGTCGGTGTGGCTGATCGCGACATGGACGCCGCGCGCCGCCAGGGCCTGGATATAGTCCGGCGCGGCGTCATGATGCGGCGACAGGGTGACCAGGCCGACCAGGCCGCCGCAGGCCGCCTGCCAGCGGTCGAATTCGGCGAGGTCCGGCGGCCGCACCTGGTCGCGCGGATGCGCGCCGCGCGGCCCGTCCTCCGACGAGATGTGCGGCCCTTCGACATGCACTGCCGGGATGGCATGGGCGACCAGCGGGTCGGCCGCCCGGGCCGCGGCGATGGCGGCCAGCGCCGCGGTGATCGAGGCCTCGGAGGCGGTGATCAGCGTCGGCAGGAAGCTGGTGACACCGCCGTCCCGCAGCACGGACACCAGCCGCACCACCGTCTCCGGCACCAGGCCGCCGCCGTTCAGGTCGAGCCCGGCGAAGCCGTTGACCTGCAGGTCGACCAGCCCGGCCGACAGCCAGGCCGTCTCACCGGCCGGGCCGTCCTCGATCGCGGCGACGCGGCCGTCCGAGACCGTGACCGCGAGGCTGCGGCCGGTGGCCGGGTCGCGGCCGGTGATCACAGCGACCGGACCCGGCCGCGGAACCGGCCGATGAAGCGGCCATTGGCCTCGTCGCCGCCTGGGGCGTTGCCGCTGCGCCAGACCGGCGGCTCGATGCCGCGCTCGGCCAGCTTGGCGATGGTGCGGATGACCAGGCAGTTCAGCGCGAAGGCGTTGGCGAAGGTGGACACGGCCGCCACCGGCTCCCCCACCCCCGGGATCCGCACGACCGCATCGCCGACCGGCACCTTGGTGTCGATGGCGATGTCGGCCAGGTCGTGCAGGTTCTGCCTGGTCGGGTGGCGGGCGGGATGGTCCGGCACGGTCTGGTCGGCATGGCCACGCGAACTGACGCCGATGACGAAGGCGCCACGCTGCTTGGCCTCGATCGCCGCGTCGATCAGCGCGGCGTTGATGCCGTAGGCATTGACCAGGATCAGCAGGTCGTCCGGCCCCAGGCCGCGATCGGCGATCACCACTCGGCCGTAGCCCGGCGTCCGCTCGATCGCCATCGAGCGCAGGGCGCCGTTCGACAGCAGCGTGCCCTCGTCGAGGATGGCCGAGACATGCATCAGCCCGCCGGCGCGGAAGAAGATCTCCTGCGCCGCCAGGTTGGAATGGCCGCCCGGCCCGAAGACATGGACCAGCCGGTCGGCCGCGATCTGGTCGGCCAGCCGGGCGGCAGCACGGTCCAGGCTGTCGCGCTCCGCCTCCAGGATCGCGCGCATCAGGTCCTGTGTGCGATCGAGATAGGCGGCGCAGAGGGCGTCGGCGTCGATGTCAGCCATGGGGGTCCGACTCCGGGTCCAGGAACAGGGTGACGGCAGGGTGCCGGCGCAACGCGGTCGCCGGGCAGGCGGCGCCGATCGGGTCGTTCAGCGCACGATAGACCGCCTCGCGCTTGGCCGCGCCCGGCACCACGCAGACCAGCCGGTCGGCGCGCAGCAGCCGCGGCACCGTCAGGGTGATGGCATGGGTCGGCACGTCGCCGAACCCGGGGAAGCAGCCATCGTCGACCTGCTGCCGGCGGCAGACCGCGTCGAGTTCGACCACCTTCACATCCAGCGGGTCGGTCAGGTCGGCCACCGGCGGGTCGTTGAAGGCGAGGTGGCCGTTCACGCCGATGCCGAGGCAGACGATGTCGATCGGGGCCTGCGCCAGGGCGCGGGCATAGTCCGCGGCGGCCCCGGCCGGATCCGCGCCGGGGTCGATCAGATGGACGGCGCCGAAGGGCACCCGGTCGAACAGGTTTCGGCGCAGCCACAGGGCGAAGCGCGCCGGCGCGTCCGGCGCCAGACCGATATACTCGTCCATATGGAAGGCGGTGACGCGGCCCCAGTCGATACCGGGCTCCGCAACCAGGGCGTCGAGCATCTCGGCCTGGCTCGGCGCCGCAGCGAAGATCATGCGGGCTGAGCCGCCGTCGGCCAAGCGGCGCCGCAGCTTCGCCGCCACGACAGCCGCGGCGGCCCGGCCCATTTCGGCCCGGCTGGGATGGACCTGGACATCGATGCCGCCGATGGGGGCGGATGCGGACAGGGTCATGTGGAACTAGCTCCGTTGGCCCGGCGGCAAAGCCGAGAGCCTTTCGATCATTAGCAGCAAGGCCCGGGCGATATGGAACGGGTCCTTGACCGGCAACGCCACCGTCTTGTCGAGCGGCGCCCCGGCGCGGTCGCGGATCTGCACCCATTCGCCGCCCGGGCCAGCGGGGAAGACCCGGTAAGTGTAAGCCGCCAGCCGGTCGTGCCAGGCGGCGAGATCCTGCCGCCCGGTCTCGAGATGCAGCAGCGCCAGCGTGTACAGCGCCTCGGCATGCGGCCACCACAGCTTGGTGTCCCAGGTGTCGACGACGAGGTCCTCGTAGCGGTCGCCGGTGCGCCGCCCGCGCGGCGCGCCGCCGTCGCGGTCGGCATAGCGGAACAGCCCGCCCTGGTCCTCGTCCCAGCCCAGCGCCGCGGCGCGGACGGCGATGTCGGCGAGGGTGTCGGCATCGAACAGCCGGAAGTCCGCCGCGATGCCCCGGCGCCGCAGGGATTGTCCGGCCTGCAGCAGGAACCAGCAGGCCTCGAGCACATGGCCCGGAGTGCGGTGACGGGCCAACAGCGTGTCGGCGTCGCCGGCCGCCGCGGGCGCCATCTCGGCGATGTCGTCGCCGGCCAGGAACACCGTCTCGATCTCGCGCACCGCGCGCAGCACCGTGTCGGCGGCGGCCGCGGAGCCGGTCGCGTCCAGCACCTCGGCGCCGACGCCGACCAGGATCATCGGCAGCGAGAAGCCGCGGAAGCCGGCGCGGATCGGATACGGCTCGGTCCGCGCGGTGCCGGCGGCGATGCGGCCGGAGGCATTCGCCAGCAGCCGCTCCGCCAGCCCGCCCCAGTCCCCCTCCCCGCTCTCCGCCGCCAGAGCGGCGAAGCCCAGGGCGGTGAACAGGTCGGCGAAGACGCTGGTGTGCAGATCCGATCCAGGCGCCGGCGGCTTCGGCGGGCCGTCCTGCGCCAGCAGATAGGCAGTGCTGCCGTCGGGCAGCAGGGCGTGGTCGCGTAGCAGGATAGCGCAGCGGCGGGCCCGGTCGAGGCAGGCGGCCGGGTCGATGTCGACCAGGCCGAGCCGCCCGGCGCGGGCCAGCCGCGCCATCAGCCAGACCCACCGCCCCTGCGACCAGGTGTATTTGTCGCGCGACAGCATCCGGCCGCCATCGTTCGACCAGCAGGTGAAGACCCCGCCATGGCGGTCGTCCGGGCCGTTGGCCAGCCACCAGGCCAGGACATCGTCGACCAAGTGCTGGGCGGTGGCCCGGCGCAGCGCCGCCGGGTCGGCGATCGAGACGGCGTCAGGCACGACCGGCACTCGTGCTATGGGCGGGGATGCCGGCCACCGCCGTCTCGTCGCTCACCAGCGCATCGATCAGGGCGTCGGCCTCGGCGTTCCGCCACGGCGCCACCAAGCCGATCCCGATGAACACGGCCAGCGAGCACAGCACCGGCCCGGCCACGGTGATCGAGGTGGTCCAGTCCGGGTTCAGCGCCTTGATCTGGTCGGCGAAGACGTATTTCACCAGGACGAAGACCATCAAGCCGGTGGCCCAGGACGCCAGCGCCGCGGTCGGGCCGCAGCGCCGGAAGGCCGGCAGCATGCCGAACAGCATCGGGATCGCGATCGGCCCGACCAGCGCGCCGAACCACAGGATGATCAGCCCCAGCACGCCGCCGAAGCTGTCGGCCGTCAGCGCGATGCCCATCGACAGGGCGATGAACAGGAAGGTGCTGAGCCGGCCGATGAACAGCTCGGTCTGGCCGGACATCTTTCGCGCGCCCTTCCAGATCACCGGCAGGATGTCGCGGGTGACCACGGCCGAGACGGCGTTGGCGTCGGAGGAGGTCATGGCCATGGTGTGCGCGAACATCCCGGCCAGCACCAGCCCGACCAGGCCGGTCGGCAGCAGGCTCTGGGTCAGCAGCGCATAGGATTGCTGCGGCTGGTCCAGGTTCGGCAGCAGGATCGGCGCCGCCCACATCGGGAAGAACAGGATCAGCGGCCAGACCAGGTACAGCGCGGCGGACAGCAGCGCCGCCTTGCGCGCGTCACCGCCCGTCGGTGCGGCGATGAAGCGCTGCGCCAGGTTCCAGGTGCCGCCGTTGTAGGACAGGGTGTTGATCAGCAGATAGACCAGCACGAAGACGATCGTGTACTGGCCGTTGAAGGGCTGGGAATGGCCGGGCGGCAGCTGGTCCCAGATGGTCCATAGGGCCGAGACGCCGCCCAGCTTGGCCAGCACCGCGACGAACATCACCGCCCCGGCCAGCAGCTGGATGATGAACTGGCTGAAATCGGTCAGCGCATCGGCCCACAGGCCGCCGATGGTGGAATAGATCAGGGTGACGCCGCCGGTCAGCAGCACGCCCCAGACCAGCGGCACGTCGGCGAAGACCTTCAGCAGCAGGGCCGTCGCGGTCCATTTGGCGCCGACGTCGAAGATCTTCAGCGCCCCGCCGCTCCAGGCCAGGACCTGTTGGGTCGGGACGTTGTAGCGGGTCGACAGGTATTCCAGCGGCGAGATGATCGCCAGTCGCTGCCGCAGCCGCGACCAGCGCGGCGCGAACAGCACCGACCCGACCACCATGGCGAAGGCGATGCCCATCGCCCACCAGACATAGAGGGTGAAGCCGGCCGTATAGGCGATCGCGGCATAGCCGACGAAGACCGCGGCGCTGTAGCCGGACATGTGGTGCGACACGCCGGACAGCCACCAGGGCATCCGGCCGCCGGCGGTGAAGAAATCGGCCGCCGTCTTGATCTGGCTGCGGGCCCAGACGCCGATGCCGACCATCAGCAGGAAATAGGCCCACAGCACCACCCAGTCGAACGTCCCCATGAAGTCCCCCTTGCTGCCGGCCCGATCGTTGCGGGCCTTCTGGCGCAAGGGTGTTGTGCAACCGGTTGCATGTCAAGCCGCAACCGGTTGCACGATCAAATTTGCAAGCGATGTACCATTTCGCTCCGCCGCGCTAAGAGTGACCCATGGACCAGCCGCCGAAATCCATCCCGACGATCGAGCAGGTGGCCCGCGCCGCGGGCGTGGCGCGGTCGACCGTGTCGCGCGCCTTCAGCCGGCCGGGGATGCTGAGCCCGGCGACCGTGGCCCATGTCATGGCCGTGGCCGTCCGGCTGGGCTATGCCCCGAACCAGGTGGCCCGGGCGCTGTCGACCGGCCGCTACGGCAACATCGCGCTGATCGTGCCGGATGTCGCCAACCCGTTCTTCCCGCCGCTGATCCGGGCCGCCGAGGCCCGGGCGGACGCCGCCGGGCTGTGCGTCTTCCTCGGCGATTCCGACGAGGACCCGGCGCGGGAAGAGCGGCTGACCGGCAAGATGGCGGCGCAGATCGACGGCTTCGTCCTGGCCTCTTCGCGCCTGGCGGACGACGCCATCCGGGCGCTGCGCGGCCGGCGGCCGGTGGTGCTGGTCAACCGCGACATCGAGGGGCTGGACCGGGTGCTGATCGACAGCGCCCCCGGCACCGCCGTGGCGGTCCGCCACCTGCAGGCGCTCGGCCACCGACGGATCGCCTATATCGGCGGCCCGCCTTCCTCCTGGTCCAACCAGCAGCGGCGGTCGGCGGTGCTGCGGACGGCGGAGGAGCTGGGGGTCGAGGCCGTCGAGGTCGCCGCCGAGCGGCCGTCCTATGAGGGCGGGATGGCGGCGGCCGCGGCCGTGCTGTCCGCCCGGACCACCGCGGCGATCGCCTTCGACGACCTGGTCGCGCAGGGCCTGCTGGCCGGCCTCGCCGGGCTGGGGGTCGAGGTGCCGGCCGCATTCAGCGTGATCGGCTGCGACGACGTGCTCGGCGCCCGCACCTACCCGCCGCTGACCACCATCTCCTCCCGCTCGAACGACGCCGGCCGGGCGGCCATCGAGATGCTGCTGGCGCAGATCGAGTCCGGCTCATCCTCCGGCACGGCGCAGCGGCTGGCGACGGAGCTGATCATCCGGGCGACGACGGCAGAGCCGCCCGGCCGGCGCTGACCGGCCTGGCGTCCCGTCAGAGATCCTGGGGCGGTTCCGGGACGGACCGATCCGGCACGGCAACGAACCGGGAGCCCTGGTCTCCCCGCGCGGCGCAGGCGATCTTGGCGACGAAGCGTCGCTTCACCTCGCCGATCTGCAGCTCGAAGACATCTGCGGGGTTGTAATTGTCGTTGGCCTGAGGCCGGGGCGGAATCATGGCGTCATCAAATGCGGTGGACTATACCGCCAGCATGGCACCGCAGCCCCAGTTCCTCCAGTGAAAAGCCGCAGGCCGCAACGGCAGCAACGGATCACGGGGCGTTGACGGAAGTGCTACTCTAGGTTGATCAAGGGCGGCGCCAGCCTTGCCCCCGGGAGATGACAACCGTGCCGGACGTCGCCCATCGCCTTCGTCGCCGCGAGGTCATCCACCGCACCGCCACCACCACGGTGATCCGGGCCATCCTCGACGACGGCCGCCCGGTCATCCTGAAGGAGGCGCTGGGTGAGCCGGCGGTCGGCCTGGTCGATCGGCTGCGGCGCGAGCATGAGCTTCTGGCGCGCTTCGACTCCGATCTCGTGGTCCGTCCGGTCGGGCTGCAGCCGGACGGCCCGGAGGGGCCGGCCCTGGTGCTGGAGGACATCGGCGGGATCACCCTGTCCGACTGGATCGCCACGGCGCCGCCGGACCTCGCCGGCCGGATCGCAGTCGCGGAGGCCCTGGCCATCGGCCTCGCCCATGTGCATGAGCGCGGCGTGCTGCACGGCGACCTGTCGGCCCACAACATCGTGCTCAACCCGGCGGATCACCGGGTCAACTACATCGATTTCGGCGGCGCCGTACTGCTCGGCCGCGGCGACTCCGTCCCGGCCGAGGCGCTGCCGGCGGTGGAGGACATGACCGCCGTCGCCCCCGAGCGGACCGGCCGGATGAACCGGCCGATCGACCACCGCGCCGACCTCTATTCGCTCGGCGCCGTGCTGTACCAGCTGTTCGCCGGCCGGCCGCCCTTCGCCGGCGAGGAGCGGCTGGAGCTGCTGCACGCCCATCTCACCCGGCGCCCGGAGCCGCTGGACGCGCTGCTGCCGGGATTTCCGCCGGTGCTGGCGGAGATCGTGGCGACGCTGTTGCTGAAGGACGCCGCCACCCGCTACCGCAGCGCCGCCGACCTGGCGGCCGATCTGGGACGCTGCCGCGCCGGCTTCGCGCCCGAGGGTGACGCGGGCGGGCGCATTGCCGCCTTCGCCCTTGCGGCCGGCGGCGACGGCGACAGCTTCGGCGACGGCGCGATCCTGTACGGCCGGGCGGCCCCCCTGGCCGCGCTTCAGGCGGCGTTCGACGCGGCGCGGTCCGGCCGCAGCGGCGCCGCGCTGGTCACCGGCGCCCCCGGCATCGGCAAGAGCGCGCTGGCGGCCGGGCTGCGCGACCGCGTGGCCGAGGCCGGCGGCCGCTTCGCCGCCGGCAAGTTCGAGCAGCAGCGCGACGAGCCCTATCTCGGCCTGGTCCAGGCCTTCGCCGGGCTGGTCCGCGGCGTGCTGACCGAACCCGATGCCATGGTCGCGGCCTGGCGCACCGCGCTGCTGGACCGGCTGGGCCGCAGCGCCAGCGTGCTGGCCGAGCTGGTGCCCGGGTTCGACCGGCTGATCGGGCCGCAGCCGCCGGCCGCCGTTCTGGCCCCGGCCGAGGCCGGACGCCGGCTGGCGCAGGCGGTGCAGGACCTGGTCGCCGTCTTCGCCGCGCCGGACCATCCGCTGGTGCTGCTGCTGGACGATCTGCAATGGGCGGACGGCGCCAGCCTGGAGCTGCTGGGCCCGATCGGCGCCGCCGCGCCCGCCGGCGGGCTGCTGCTGATCGGCACCTGCCGCGACGGGGATCCGGAACCGGCGCTGCGCGAAGCGCTCGACGCGCAGCCCGGGCTGCGCCGCATCGCCCTGCAGCCGCTGGCGCCGGGGGATGTCGAGGCCATGCTGGTCGCCGCCTATCGCGGCCGGCCGGACCAGGCGGCGGCCGCCGCCGCCCTGGTGCACGCCAAGACCCTGGGCAACCCGCTGTTCGCCCGCCAGCTGCTGAGCCATCTGCGCGACACCGGCGCGATCGGCCCGTCCGGGCGCTGGGACCTGGACCGCATCGCGGCGGTGGAGGCGACCGACAACGTGGTCGGCTTCCTGGCCGATCGCATCGGCCATCTGCCGGCGGAGCTGCGGCGCGTGGTGACCACCAGCGCCTGCCTGGGCATGCAGGTCGATGCGGAGCTGCTCGGCGCCGTGCTCGGCCTCGACGACGCGCCGCTGCGGCGGATCCTCGACGATGCGGTGGCGGAGGGGTTGATGGTCGCCCGCGACGGCAGCGTCGGCTTCGCCCATGACCGGATCCGCGAGGCCGCCGACCGGCTTGCCGAAGATCCCGCGGTCCTGCATCGCCGCATCGCCCTGCTGCTGCTGGAGCGGACCGGCGAGGCCCAGCTGCCCGGCGCCGCCTTCGCCATCGCCCGGCACCTGAACGCGGCGGGCGGGCTGGATGATGACCCGGCGCTGCGGGCGCGCTGCGCCGAGATCAACCTGATCGCGGCCCGGCAGGCCCGGGCGGCGGCCGCCTTCGCCCCGGCCCGCGACTACGCCGAGACCGGGCTGCGCCTGGCCGACCCGGGTCTCTGGGACAGCCGCTATGCCGACATCGCCGAAGCCGCGCTGCTGCTGGCCGAATGCCGGATGTTGACCCAGGACCACGCCGCCTTCGACCGGGAGGTCGAGGCGCTGGCCGCCCGGCTGAAGGACGACGAGCACCGGCTGCAGCTGGCCATGCTGCAGCTGGTGTCGCTCGATGCGCGGCTGCTGGAGCAGGAGGCGATCGAGGTCGGCCGCCGGGCGCTGCGCCTGGTCGGCATCGAGCTGCCGGTGACGGTGGAGCAGCAGCGCGAGGCCGTCGGCGCCGAATTCGCGGAGTTCCAGCGGCTGATGGCCGGGCGCCCGGCCGAGGTGCTCCTGGAACTGCCGCCCCTGCGCGACCGGCGCCTGGCGGCGGCGATGCAGATCCTGTTCCGCCTGGCCCCCGACGCGCACAACACGCTGCAGCCGGCGCTGTTCGCGCTGATGGCGCTGCGCAACGCCAATCTGATGCTGCAGCATGGCGGCGACACGCTGGCGCCCGGGATCATCGTCACCCTGGCCCTGACCCTGCGCGGGATGACGGGCGACAGCGTGACGGCCGACGCCTTCGCCCGGACCGCGATCGCCCTCGACGTCCGGCTCGGCCACCCGCTGACGGCGAGCACGACCTTCGTCTACACCTATTTCCTGCGGCACTGGCTGCACCCGCTGGCGGGCGCGCTGCAGCTCAACCTCGACGGCATCCGCGCCGGCTTCGAGATGGGCGACATCCAGTTCGGCTCCTATCACGCCGCGGCCTATGTCATCCACCTGCTGGGCAGCGGCGGGGCGCTGGCCGAGGTGGCCCGCATCGGCGAGGAGCATCTGCGGCTGATCGGCGACCGGAACCGGACGGCGGCCGAGCATTGCCGGATGCAGGTCGACTTCGCCGCCGCGCTGATGGGCCGGACGCCGGCGCCGACCAGCATGTCTCGCGACCGGGTCCGGAGCGAGGCGGAGGAGGATGCCCATCTGCAGGCGCTGGATCTCGTCGCCCGCGCCAACTACCTGATCCGCCGGCTGCAGCTGGCCCTGCTGTTCCGGGATCTCGCCGCGGCCCGGCGCCTGATCGGCCCGACGCTGGCGAACCTGCCCGGCGCTGCCGGCCTCGCGGTCGAGGCCGACGGCGTCGCCTTCCTGCTGCTGGCGGCGCTGGCGGATGACGGCGACCGCGGCGACGATTTCGCGGCGCAGCACGACCGGCTGCGCGGCTGGAGCGAGCTGAGTCCGCACAATTTCGGCGCCATGCACAGCCTGGTCGAGGCGGAGCTGGCGCGGGCCGAGAGGCGGACCGCCGACGCGCTCCACCTCTACGGCGACGCCATCCATCGGGCCGAAGCCGCCAAGCTGACCCATCAGGCCGCGCTGGCGAACGAATATGCCGGGCGCTTCTGCCTGGGCCTGGGCAACGACGTCGCCGGCACGGCCCATCTGCGCGAGGCGGCAACGCTGTACGGCTATTGGGGCGCCGCCGCCAAGGTGGCGGCGCTGGAGCAGGAATTCCCGCGGCTGGCGGTACGGTCGCGCGGCGGGCGTGCCTCGCTGCGCGAGGCCGGCAGCCCGGCCGGCGAGGACGACATCGATTTCCGGGCGGTGCTGCGCGCCGCGCATTCGATCTCGCGCGAGATCGACCTGCCCCAGCTGGTGCAGCGGGTGCTGGGGGCGATCCAGGAGAGCGCCGGCGCGTCCTACGGCGTCCTGGTGCTGCGGCGCGACGACGGCCTGTATGTCGAGGCCGTCGGCCGCGACCGGGAGATCTCGCTCCTCGCCGGCGAAGGATCCGGGCGGCTGGAGGAGAGCAGCGCCGTGCCCCGGTCGGTCCTGTCCTATGTGTTGCGCACCCGCGAATCCCTGGTGCTGGACAATGCCCAGCATTCGGCCGAATTCTTGCGGGATCCTTACATCCAGACCCACCGCGTCGCCTCGATCCTGTGCGCCCCGCTGGATGAGCGGGGCCAGGTCGACGGCCTGATCTATCTCGAGAACAACCTCGCCGCCGGGGTGTTCAGCCCCCGCCGGCTCGAGGTCGTGCAGGTCCTGGCGGGGCAGGCGGCGATCGCCCTGGCGAATGCCCGGCTGTTCACCGCCCTCGACGGTGCCCGCACCGATCTGCTGCAGGCGAATGAAGGACTCGAGCAGAAGGTCGGCGAGCGCACCGCGGAACTCGCCGCCGCCCGCAACCGCGCTGTGACCAAGGAGCGCGAGGCGCGGCGGGCCAGGCGCGCCGCCGAGGTCGCCAACCAGGCGAAGTCCCGCTTCCTGGCGGTGGTCAGCCACGAGATCCGGACGCCGATGAACGGCGTGCTCGGGATGCTGCAGATCCTCGACCGCGACCGCCTGGGCGAGGAGCAGCGCCGCTATCTGGAGATCGCCGAGGAATCCGGCAAGTCCCTGCTCGACCTGATCGACGGAATCCTGGACTACGCCCGGCTGGAGAACAGCCAGGAGGCGCTCGACCTGCATGATTTCGACCTGCACCGGCTGGTGGCAGACGCGGTCGAGCTGATCCGCCCCCAGATCGCGGCCAAGGGGCTGGGGCTGACCCTGTCGATCGACGCGCCGCCGGAGGCGATCCTGCGCAGCGATCCCCGCCGCCTCGGCCGAGTGCTGATCAACCTGCTCAGCAACGCCGTCAAATTCACCTCGGAGGGCGGCATCGCCGTAACCGTCGGGCTGGACCCGATGCCGGGGGGGCGGTCGATGCTGCGTGTCGCGGTGACGGACACCGGGATCGGCATCGCCAACGACATGCACGACCGGATCTTCGGCGACTTCATCCAGGCCGATTCATCGATCGCGCGGCGCTACGGCGGCACCGGGCTGGGCCTGGCGATCTGCCGCCGGATCGCCGACCTGCTGGGCGGCACGCTGACGGTCGACAGCGCCCCGGGCGCCGGCAGCACCTTCCGCCTGGCCGTGCCGGTGACGCCGGGCACGGCGAAGCCGGCGGCGCCGGCGCCGGTCGTGGCCGGCCCGGCGCTGTCAGTCCTGGTGGTCGACGACGACCCGATCAACCGGGCGGTGGCCGCCGGGCTGCTCGGCCGGCTGGGCCACCGGGTCACCATCGCCGATGGCGGCCAGGCCGCGATCGAGGCGGCGGCGGCCGCCGCCTTCGACGTGGTCATGATGGACCTGCACATGCCGGGCATGGACGGGCTGGAGGCCACGCGGCGGATCCGGGCCCTGCCGGGCGACCGCGAGCCGCCGCACATCCTGGCGCTGACCGCCGACCTGACCGACGGCAGCCGGCAGCGCTGCGCCCTGGCGGGCATCGAGCGCATCCTGGGCAAGCCGCTGCAGCTGGCCGCGCTGCAGCGCATGCTGGCCGCCGTCTCGGACACCCGCCCGCCGGTCGAGCCGCCGGTGGTGTCGGCCGATCCGACGGCCCTGGTCGACCGGGAGTTCTACGACGAGCGCCAGGAGATCCTGGGCCCCCGCGAGCTGGCCCGGCTGGCCCTGATGTTCCACCGGGTCTCGCGGCCGATGGTTCGGGCGATCGGCGCCGCGGCCGAGGCCGGCGACCGCCGCGACCTGGCCCGCCTGGTCCATCGCCTGAGCAGCTCGGCCGGCGCGCTGGGCCTGATCCGCCTGGCCCGCCACGCCTCGGCGATCGAGGTTTGCGCCGGCAACGACGCCCCGATCGACGACCTGGTGGACATGGCGGCGGTGCTGGAGCCGCTCCGCCGCCTATCGATCGACGCCCTGATGGTGGAGATGCGGCGATCCCGCTCTCAGCTCCGCGCGTCGGTGCGGACGCCCAGCTTGTAGCCGACCCCGGTCACGGTGACGATCACCGGCGGCCCGCCGGGCGGCGTCTGCAGCTTGCGCCGCAGCCGGGCGACCAGCGCGTCGACGGTGCGGTCGCCGACCTCGGTGTCGCGGTTGCTGATCACCTCGACCAGGTAGTCGCGGCTGAGCGGCCGGCCATTGGCCTGCACCAGCGCCGCCAGCAGGTCGAATTCGCCGCGCGTCACCCGCACCGGGGTGCCGTCCCGGGTGGTCAGCTCGCGCCGCGTCTGGTCCAGCAGCCAGGAGTCGAAGGTGATCACGGGATTGTGCCGCGCGGCGTCGCGCTCCAGCCCCCGGCGGCGCAGCAGCGCCCGCGACCGGGCCAGCAGCTCGCGCAGCTTCACCGGCTTGGTGACGTAGTCGTCGCCGGCCAGCTCGAGCCCGACGACGCGGTCGACCTCGCTGTCCTTCTGGGTGACGAAGATGATGCCGACCGCGCTGGTCGACCGGATCTCGCGGGCGAGGTCGAAGCCGTCGCCGTCCGGCAGTTGGATGTCGATGAACAGCAGGTCGGCGGGCGTGCGCTTCATGGCGCGGCGGCACTCCGCGCCGGTGGCCGCCTCCTCCACCTCGAACCCCTCCTCCGCGAAGTAGCGGGCGATCATCGTGCGCGTGACCGGGTCGTCCTCCACCACGATCAGGCGATCGCGCCGTGCGGCGCCGCCCGTCATGTCCGCCATCCTATTGCTCATCAAAAATCCTGCCCTGCCCCGCGGCCGTTCCTTGTCGAGGCGCGTAGCGGATGAATGCGAACAGCCGTTCAAATCTGGTTTACATCCCGCGCCGCACACCATGCTACCAGAGTCAGTAGGATTCGGCATCCGAACGTGTCATGGCGGCAGGAAACAGCCGTCGGGCGGAGTAGGATTCGAAAGCTTTTTTCTAAAATTTATTGCGAACGGGGTGGGTCCGTCCGGTCCCCCGCTCGAAACGGCGGAGGCGAGCATGTCCCAGCAGCAGAGCACCTACCCGCATGTCCCGATTGTCGAGATGCTGCAGCGGATCCGGCAGGACAATGCCGGGCACGGCACCAAGCATGTGGTGATCCTGGGCGCCGGCATCGCCGGCCTGGTGGCCGCCTATGAGCTGCAGCAGCTCGGCCACATCGCCACGATCCTCGAGGGCAGCGAGCGCGTCGGCGGCCGCATCCTGACCCACCATTTCAAGGACGGCAGCTACAACGAGCTCGGGGCGATGCGCGTCCCTGGCTCGCACGACTACACCCATTACTACATCGACCGGGCCGGCCTGACGGGCCGGCTGATCCCGTTCGTCAACAGCGTCGACCAGAACTTCCTCGACATCCATGACGTCGTGTGCCGGCTGGGCGAGGATCGCAGCCGGATCTATCCGCGCTACGGCCTGCCGGAGACCCCGCCCTCGCCCGACGGCGCCTATCCGCAGGATCCCGGCGGCGCCATCTTCGGCTGGGTGCTGGCCAACGCCATCGCACCCTTGACGCCATTCGAGCAGGACAGCCTGTTCAAGGGCGAGATGACCACCGACCGGCTGCGCTATCTCGACGGCCTGTCGCTCGGCGCCTTCCTCGACACCGTGCTGCCGCAGTCGGTGAAGCAGCTGGTCGGCGCCTATACCAGCCTTGCCGTCTGGTTCGACAAGGCGGTGACGATGTTCATCCGCGACACCATCGTCGGCACCGGCAACAACCTGACCACGCTGCAGGACGGCATGAGCCAGCTGCCCGACACGCTGGCGGCGATGCTGCGGCCCGGCACAGTGCTGAAGCAGCGCGAGGTCACGCGCATCAGCCTGGCCTCCGAGACCAGCGTCGAGATCGGCTACACCGGGCCCGAGGGGCCGCAGACCCTGACCGCGGACTATGTGCTGTGCACCCTGCCCTTCGGCGTCATGCGCCGGATGCAGCTGGACGGCTTCAGCTACGGCAAGCGCCTGTCGATCAGCCAGATGGCCTATGCCGCGTCGACCAAGGTCATCCTCGACTGCCGCGAGCGGTTCTGGCAGTCGCGCTACGGTATCTATGGCGGCGCCTCGATCTCCGACGGGCTGCAGCGCCAGACCTACTATCCGATGGACCATCTGCAGGTCGAGCGCGGCCCGCTGCCGCCGCGGCCCTGGTCGAACCCGCACACCGGCCCGGCGCATGACGAGCGCACCGGGCCCGCGCCGAACGCCGATGCCTCGATGCCGGGCGCGCTGCTCGGCGCCTATTGCTGGGGGTCGGACGCGCTGCGCCTCGGGCTGATGGAGCCGGCGGCGCAGGTCGAGGCGGTGCGCCGCGGCATCGCCCGGTACCATCCGGAGATCCTGGACGACAACCTGGTGGTCGATTCCGCGTCGATCTGCTGGCAGTCGCACAAATGGTCGGCCGGCGCCTTCGCCTTCCTGCTGCCCGGCCAGCTCGGCTCGATCTGGCTCGACGGCAAGAAGCCGGAAGGCCGGGTGTTCTTCGCCGGCGAGCACTGCTCGCTCGACCAGGCCTGGATCCAGGGCTCCCTGATCGCCTCGCTCGAGGCGGTCGACCAGATCGTGAGCCTCTGACATGGCCGCCGCAGCGGCCGCGCAACCATCCTTGCAGACGGAGTGATGATCATGGGCGCAGACATCGACGGCGTCATCGACTGTGCGATCATCGGCGGCGGCATGGGCGGCGTGTACAGCGCCTGGCGGCTGGCCACCGCGCCGGACTCCAGGATTCCGGCGGCCGGCATCCACCTGTTCGAGATGAGCGACCGGATCGGCGGCCGGCTCGACACCGTCCGCCTGCCCGGCATGCCGCATGTGCCGGCCGAGCTGGGCGGCATGCGGATCATGACCACGCAGCTGCTGGTCATGGGGCTGGTCAAGCATCTGGGCTTCCAGACCGAACCATTCCCCATGGGCGGGCCGCAGAACCTGGCCTATCTGCGCAGCCACCGCTTCCAGGTCCGCCAGTATGTCGACGCCGCGACGGTGCCCTACTGGCTGACCGAGCAGGAGCGCGGCAAGTCGCCGTCGCAGCTGGTGGTGCAGGCGATCGAGACGATCATCCCCGGCGCCACCAAGATGAGCAGCGAGCAGCTGCGCGCCGCCTGCGCCGCGGCCACCCTGAACGGCTTTCCGCTGCGCCAGCACGGCTTCTGGCAGGTGCTGCTGAACCTGCTGAGCGTCGAGGCCTACAACCTCGCCCTCGCCGGCGGCGGCTTCAACACGGTGCTGACCAACTGGAACGCGGCCGAGGCGATCCCCTGGTACATGGAGGATTGGGCGATCCCGCCGGACCAGACCCCGTATGTCCATCTGCCCGAGGGCTACGAGGCCCTGCCCTGGCGCCTGCGCGACGAGTTCGAGGCGGCCGGCGGCCATGTCCATCTGCGGCGGGAGCTGATCGCCTTCAGCCGGCGCGAGGACGGGCTGTACGCCCTGACCGTGCACGACCACGGCATCGGCCATGACCATGTCGTCCTGGCGCGCCGACTGATCCTGGCCATGCCGCGCCGGTCGCTGGACCGCATTGCCGAGCATCCGCTGGACCGGGCCGGCCCGAGCGAGTTCTTCGCCAAGCCCGGCGTGGCCGAGCTGCTGGCCACCGTCACCGGCCAGGCGCTGTACAAATTCGCCCTGGCCTATCCGCAGCCCTGGTGGCACGAGCTGGGCCTGACCTCGGGCGATTCCGTCACCGACCTGCCGCTGCGCCAGATCTATTATTTCGAGACCGAGGGCGACATGCCCGGCGGCGACCCGCGAAACCACAATTCGCTGCTGGTCGCGGCCTATACCGACGGCATCTCGGTCGATTACTGGGAGGGCGTGCGCGACAGCGGCCCGCCCTTCGAGGGCCGGCCCAACCCCTTCGTCACCGGCGGCGAGCCGAAGCTGGGCGACATCTACCGCATCAGCGCGCTGATGGTGGCCGAGGCGCATCGCCAGCTGAAGGAGGTGCATGGCGTGGCGGAGGCGCCGGAGCCCTATGCCGCCGCCTTCCGCGACTGGGGCGACGACCCCTATGGCGGCGGCTGGCATTCCTGGAACATCGGCGTCGACACAGCGGCGGTGATGCCTCTGATCGTCAAGCCGGTCCTCGACGAGGAG
Organism: Inquilinus sp. CA228; assembly: GCF_052078665.1. Taxonomy (NCBI): domain Bacteria; kingdom Pseudomonadati; phylum Pseudomonadota; class Alphaproteobacteria; order Rhodospirillales; family Rhodospirillaceae; genus Inquilinus; species Inquilinus sp. CA228. The sequence continues at coordinate 66,271 of NZ_JBQJIK010000033.1, forward strand.
GTCTATATCTGCGGCGAATCCTACTCGACCTATCAGGGCTGGGTCGAAGGCGCGCTGCAGACCGCCGAGATGATGCTGACCGGGCATTTCGGCCTGACCGCACCGGACTTCAGCCCCGCCTCCGCCGCCTGATTTCCCGCCGCCCCTCGCCCGGCCCCCTTCCCCGGAAAGACCCCCGCGATGCTGCAGCAGAGCACGACCTACTACCGCACAGTGACCGACCGGACGGTGTCGCAGCTGCTGCTCGACTACCTGAAGCTCGAGAATGTCCGCTACCTGTTCGGCATTCCCGGCGGCGGCATCATGTATCTGCTGAACGATCTGCGGCTGCGCGAGGACGAGTTCACCTACATCGTCTGCCGGCACGAGACCGGCGCCGCCTACATGGCGGACGGGCTGCACCGCGTCACCGGCGGGCTGGGCGTGGTCCTGGCCACCACCGGCCCCGGCGCGGTCAATGCGCTGACCGGGGTGATGAACGCCCAGGCCGACCATTCCGCCGTGCTGGCCATCACCGGCGAGGTGGCCGAGAGCTATTTCGGCAAGGGCTATCTGCAGCAGGGCGTCGACGGCACTCTGAACGTCGATGCCGTATACCAGGCCTCGGTGCAGTACAGCGCCATGATCGCCAGCCCGGACGATTTCGCCACCTTGTTCACCCAGGCGCTGCGCGACGCGCTGTCGATCCCGTTCCGCGCCACCCATATCAGCCTGCCGGTCGACGTCTCGAACGAGGCGCCCAGCAAGCCGGTCGCGTTCCCGGCGACCTGGCGGAACTACCGCACCGTGCCGCAGGCCAGCGACCGCGCCCGCACCGACCAGGCGCTGGACCTGCTGCTGCAGGCGAAGCGGCCGCTGATCATGCTCGGCAACGGCAACCGCTTCGCCCTGCAGGGCGAGCGCCGGGACAAGTTCATCGCCTTCGTCGAGCGCTTCGGCATCCCGGTGATGACCTCGCCCGACGGCAAGGCGCTGTTCCCGGAGACCCACCCGCTGTCGCTGCGCAACACCGGCCTGGCCGGCTGCATCTGGCCCAGCCTGTATCTCGCCGCGGCCGGCGGCGGCCCGGCCTATGACGCGCTGATGGTGATGGGGTCGGTGCTGGGCAACCTCGCCACCGGCAACTGGAACACCGCCCTGCTGCCGCAGGGGCCGCTGATCCAGGTCGATGCCGACCAGGCGGTGATCGGCCGGGTCTTCCCGATCGAGCTCGGCATCGTCAGCGAGCTCGGCCAGTTCATCGACGATCTGTGCGAGCTGGCGGCGCGGCGCCAGCCGGACGAGGCCGCGGTGGCGGAGCGGAAGAGGTATGTCAGCTGGATCCGGGACAACCACGCGCCCTGGTACGACCCGGAGAAGCGCGAGTCCCAGGCCAGCCCGATCCTGCCGCAATCGGCGATGCGGGTGATCAACGAGGTGGTGCCGGCCGGCAGCCACATCTTCATCGACTGCGCCAACTGCGTCGGCTGGACGCTGAACGACCTGGCGATCGACCCGCCGACCCAGCTCCATTTGTCGCTCGACACCGGGCCGCTCGGCTTCGGCACCTGCGCTGTGGTCGGCGGCAAGCTCGGCGCGCCGCACCGGACCTGCGTCGCGATCACCGGCGACGGCGCCTTCCTGATGCATGGCAGCGAGGTGTCGACCGCCGCGCGCTACGGCATCGGCGCCATCTGGATCGTCATGGACAACAACGACCTGGCCATGGTCAGCCAGGGCAACGCGCATTTCTTCCCCGAGCCCCCCGAGCCGTCCTGGACCGACTACTACAAGCTGGGGGCGCCGGACCTGATGGCCTTCGCCACCGGGCTGGGCGCCACCACCTACACGGTGCGCGACCCGCAGCAGCTGCGCGCCGCCCTGACCAAGGCGATCGGCCAGGCCGATCTGTACCGGCGGCCACAGGTGATCGTGCTGGAGATCGACCGGTCGGAGGTGCCGCCCTATTACCGCACCCCGCCGCAGGCCTGAGCATGCCCGTCGCACCCCAGGCCGAGGCTCCGCGGAAGGACGCGTGAATGGTTGACAACACGGCCCGGATCAAGGGCGTCGGCTTCGCGGTGCCGGAGCAGGTCCGGACCAACGATGCGCCGGTCTTCGACTGGATCAAGGCCCACCCGCCGCCGCACACCGACCTGTTCCAGGGCTTCGACCAGCGCCGGGTGCTGGCGCCCGGCCAGACCCTGGTCGGGCTGATGGCCGAGGCCGCCGCCGCCGCCCTGGTCGATGCCGGGCTGGGCGCCGGCGACATCGACCTGCTGATCGGCGCCGCCTCGGTCGCCGACTACATCAGCCCGAACGACCTGGTGGCGCTGCACCAGACGCTGAACCTGCCGTCGCGCTGCCAGGTGCTGCCGCTGGGGACCGAGTTCACCATCTTCAACGACGGGCTGGTCCTGGCCGAGGCGCTGATCCGCACCGGCCGCGGCCTGCGCAACGCGCTGGTCGTCTGCGGCTGCAACTGGAGCCGGCATGTCAGCTACCACGAGGCGACCTGCATCGGCGCCGCCGACGGCGCCGGCGCGGCGGTGATGGCGGTGACCGACGACCCGCAGCGCTTCGCCCTGGTCGACGTCGTGACCGACACCGACACCGGCTATTTCGGCGCCATGCATATGAGTGCCCGGCCGGCCGGCACGATCGACCCGCCGCCGCCCTATCTGGCGGAGAGCTTCACCACCCCGCTGATGTATATCGGCGACGAGGGGGCCGCGTCATACAAGGAGTACGGCGCCAAGATCCCGCCGCGGATCGTCGACCGGCTGCTGCGCCGCAACGGGCTGGCGGCCGACGAGATCACGCTGATCACGCACCAGGCCTCGTCGGTGCTGAGCGGCGCCTGGGCCGAGGCGATCCGGCCGGGCCAGTATCTGTCGACGCTGACCGAATACGCCAACATGACCTCGGCCTCGGTGCCGGTGACGCTGGCGGCGCTCTATTCCGAGATCGCCCGCGACAATCTGGTGCTGCTGACCATCGGCCTGCAGCAGCAGACCTCGGCGGTGCTGCTGCGGCGCCGCTGCGCCCGGGGGCAGGTCGCGATCTGATCCCGCGGGCCGGCGTCAGGCCCTCTCCAGGCTCGACGGATGCGGGCTTCGATCGATGCGGTCGAAGCCCGCTGTCGTTTCTGGCGGTTTCCAAGATCCGGCCATACCCAGTTATTCGCCATCTCGTCCGGTGCGAATGGTGGTTCATACCCCAGTCACAGCTCTGAACGTTGCTGCATTTATACAGGAACATAAGCTGAGACGCGCAATATTGCGCCAAGTTCCCCGGGCGATATCGGCGGAATATTGTCGCATGACTGGAGCGTGGACGGCGGCAGGCCGCAGATCGACGGCCGACAGGATGGAGGCCTTCATGCACAACAGAATCGCCCCTAAGGGAGAGTCCCCCTCGGACGGGTTGGCGGCGCTGTTCGACGCCATCGAGACCCGCAGCGGCATCGCCGGTGTCTCGAGCCGGGCGATCGGTCCGAACGAAGCCGCTTTCCGCGCCATGCATCTGGATCTCGGCGAGATCCGTGCGGCGCTGCGGGCCGCCGATCTCGATCCCCCTCTGGTGACAATCTGCGCCGATGTGCTGCGCATCCCCGACCGGTTCGACTGGACCCTGCGCCGGACCGAGCTGGTGATCGTGGCCCGCCGGATCCAGTCGGACGGCTATGCCTCCCTGAATCTCGACTATCGCGACAGCACGACGGCAAGCCTGACCGTGTTCACCGAGGGGGTGGACGGCCGGTTCCAGGCGATCGCCATGACCGCGCCCGACGGGCCGCAGCCGGCCGCCTTCATCTTCGACTCCGTCCCGGCGACGGGCGGTGTGCGGATCCACGTGCCGGTCCGCCAGCCTGTCGAGACGCCGCTGGACAGCATGCAGGGCCTGCCGCCTCGGGCGATGGCGGTCGTCGAGCAAGCGCTCCAGACCGAGTGCGCCGTCGCCTCGCTGCTCCGCGAGCAGCGTCCGGACCTGGCCCGGGCGATGGTCGGCTGGATCAAATCCTGGTCCGGCGACATGCCTGGCTTGGCCCGGATCGCGGCGGAGCTCGACACCCTCCTGATCGCGCAGACCGGCGCAGCCCGGACATCGCACTGGCAAAAGAACGCGATGGCCGCGACCGGCTGACACCGGGTCGGCCCGCCCCCCGCGCGGTGAGGCCCGCTATCCGCGGGCCGTCTCAGCCCAGAGGTCGCGGGCCAGCCCGGCGAGGGTCAGGGATTCGGCCCAGCGGTCGGTGGTGTCGTTGCCGTCGCGCCCGGTGATCGCATAGGGCTGCGGCCCCAGCTCGCAGGTGAAGGAGAGGGTCGCATCCGCGGCGGCGCGGCGGCGCCAGCTGCGGAAGCCATGGCCCCACCAGTCGAGGAACAGGTCGACCCAGGGCTGGTGGTGCGGGAAGGCGATCTCGATCTGCACCTGCTCGCGCGAGGCGACGCGGCCGTGGAAGGCCCAGGAATTCTCCAGGATCCGGTGGATCAGGGCGTGGTTCTCGTCGGAGACCGGCCAGGCGAATTCCCGCCCGACCAGGAAGTGCGACAGGTCGGCCAGCAAGGGCAGCTCCGGGAACCGGTCGAGCAGGTCGAGGGTGAAGTACAGGTCCGTGGTCATCCGGTCGCGATGGGTCTCGATCAGGACAGGGAAGTCCACTTGCTCGGCCAGGCGCCGCCAGCCTTCGATCAGCGGCACGCAGTCCTCCAGCCGCCGCGGCCGGACGTCCGGCTGCAGGTTGATGTGGTGCACCGGGAACTCGGCCGCGATCTCCAGCACCGGCTTCAACTCGTCGACGGTCTTCGGAAAGCACACGCCCTCGGCGACCATGCCGGTGCGCAGGCAGCCCGCCATGCGGCGGACCAGATCGCGATCGGTCCAGGGCGTGCTGATGCCGTCGAAGCCGGCCCCGGCGATCATCTCGACATTGGCCTCGACCGTGCGCTCGACCCCATCGGTGTGGCGCCGCTCCATCGCCCAGAGCGACTGAAGCACCAGAAGCCGCTGCATCCCCTGCCCTCCCCTTGCGTTCAGGCCTTGCGCCGGCGGCGCTGGCGATACTGGTCCGCGGCCACGGCGGCGACGATGATGCCGCCCTTCACGATGTCCTGGTAGTAGGCGTCGATGCCGAGGAAGGTGAAGCCGCTGGTCATCACCCCCAGGATCACCGTGCCGATCACGGTGCCGGTGATGCGGCCGACGCCGCCGGCCAGGCTGGTGCCGCCGATCACCGCCGCGGCGATGGCGTCGAGCTCGTAGCCCGTGCCCATATTGGCCTGGCCGCTGCCGTTGCGCGCCGCCATGACGATGCCGCCGAGACCGGCCAGGAGGCCGGCGATGGTGTAGACCAGCATCAAATGCCGGCCGACATCGATGCCGGAGACGCGCGCCGCCTGCGGGTTGGCGCCGATGGCATAGGTGAACTTGCCGTAGCGGGTGTAGCGCAGCGCCACGTGGAAGATCAGCGCCACCACCAGGAACAGGATCACCGGCCGGCTGCCCTGGCCGATCCAGGTGAAGGCCGGCAGCAGGCCGGAGACCGGGGCGCCGTCGGTATAGGCGCGGGCGGTGCCGCGGGCCGCCACCATCATGCCGAGCGTGGCGATGAAGGGCGGAATGCCGGTCTTGGCGATCAGCGCGCCGTTGACCAGCCCGGCCGCGCCGCCGACCAGGAGGCCCATCGCCAGCGGCACCACCACCGGCATGTCGGTCAGGGCCGGGAAGATGACGCGGCTGAAGCTCGAGCTCTGGGCGAAGGTCGCCGAGACCATCGCGGCCAGCGCCAGCACCGAGCCCGGCGACAGGTCGACGCCGGAGGTGATGATCACCTGGGTCGCGCCGACCGCGAGCAGCCCGACGATCGAGACCTGCAGCACGATGATCAGCAGGCGCTGCGGGTTGGCCAGGAAGGACTGGCCGCGGGCGTACCAGCCGAGCGCCTCGAACAGCACGCAGATGCCGACCAGGACCAGGAAGATGCTGGCCTCCACCGGCATGCGGAAGCGGCGGCGGGCGGCGTCGATCTGGGGGCCGGAAACCTGGGTCGCGCTCATCCTGTCCTCCCCGGCCGGCGCCCGGCCGGCTCTCCTTCATGTACGGTCGGCGGCCTCAGCGCGAGGCCAGCCGCATGATGCTCACCTGGTCGGCCTCGCTGCGGTCGAGGATGCCGGTCACCCGGCCCTGGTGCATGACCATGATCCGGTCGCTCATGCCGAGGATCTCCGGCAGCTCGGAGGAGATCATCAGCACCGCCACGCCCTCCTGCGTCAGGGCCGAGATCAGCCGGTAGATCTCGGCCTTGGCGCCGACATCGATGCCGCGCGTCGGCTCGTCCAGGATCAGGATGCGCGGCTTGGTCAAGAGCCAGCGGGCGATCAGCACCTTCTGCTGGTTGCCGCCGGACAGGTTCAGCGCCGGCTCCTGCAGGTCCGGCGTCTTGATCCTGAGCGTGGTGCGCCAGGCCTGGCAGGCCTGGGCGATCGCGCCCTGGGCGACGAAGCCGGCCTTGACGTAGCGGTCGCGCAGCACCGCCATCTGCATGTTCTCGAGCACCGGCAGGGTCAGGAACAGCCCGGTCTCCTTGCGGTCCTCGGTCAGGAAGGCCATGCCCGCCGCCATCGCCTGCGCCGGCGACCCGATCCGCATCGCCTCGCCCCGGATTCGGATGGTGCCGGCGGTGGCCGGGACGACGCCGAACAGCGCCTCCGCCACATTGGTGCGGCCGGAGCCGACCAGGCCGGCCACGCCGAGGATCTCGCCGGCGCGCAGCTCGAAGCCGACATCGGCGAAGACGCCGGCGAGGCCGAGGCCTTCGACTGCCAGCACGGGCGCGCCGATCTCGGCCTGCAGCTTCGGATACATCTGGCCGAGCTCGCGCCCCACCATCATCCGGATGATGGCCTCGCGGTCGAGCTCGGCCGCGGGGCCGGAGCCGATGAAGCGACCGTCGCGGAACACCGACACCTCGTCCGCCACCGCCGCCAACTCGCTCATCTTGTGGGTGATGTAGACGATGCCTTTGCCGGCGGCCTTGAGCGTGCGGATGATGGCGAAGAGGTGGTCGACCTCGCGCTCGGTCAGGGCCGAGGTCGGCTCGTCCATGATCAGGACGTCGGAGTTGTAGGACACCGCCTTGGCGATCTCGACCATCTGCCGGCTGGCGATGGTCAGACTGCGCACCTCCGCCTCCGGGTCGATGTCGATGGCGAGGGTGGCGAACAGCTCCGCCGTGCGCCGCCGCATCGCGCCGTGGTCGATGAGGCCGAGGCGGTTGCGCGGCTCGCGCCGGATCCAGATGTTCTCCGCCACCGTCATGAACGGCATCAGGTTCAGCTCCTGATGGATCATGGCGATGCCGGCCTCCAGCGCCGCCAGCGGCGTCGGCAGCACGATCGGCCGGCCCTTGAGCCGGATCTCGCCGGCATCCGGCGCGTAGATGCCTGCGATGATCTTCATCAGCGTCGACTTGCCGGCGCCGTTCTCGCCCATCAGCGCGTGCACGGTGCCGGGGCGCAGCCGGAACGATACGTCGTCGAGGGCGACGACGCCGGGGAAGGCCTTGCGGACATTCGCCACCTCCAGCAGGCAGTCGGCGGCGGGCTCGGGCCGGTGCAGGGCGGTGACGGCGGCAGTCATGGCGGACGCCTTTCCACCCGGGGGCGCGAACGCCCCCGGGACCGTGGTCGATGATCGCGGATTACTGCGAGAACTTCTTCATGTTTTCCGGCGTCACCAGCTCGAACGGGATCCACTGCCAGGATTCCATCTTCTCGCCGGCCGCCAGCTTCAGCGCCGCCTCGACCGCGCCGCGGCCCTGGCCGCGCGCGTTCTGGAACACGGTGACGTCGAGATTGCCCTTCTCCATCTCGGCCAGCGCGTCCGGCGTCGCGTCGACGCCGCCGATCAGATAGGGCTTCGGATCCTTGCCGGTCTGCTGCATGGCGAGGATGGCGCCGATCGCCATCTCGTCGTTGTTGGCGGCGACGATGGTGAAGTCGGTGCCCGCGGTCAGCCAGTTGGTCATCAGGTCGATGGCCTCGTTGCGCTGGAAGTTCGCGGTCTGCTTCTCGACGATCTTCATGTCGGGGTATTTGGCGACGACGTCCTCGACATCCTTGGTGCGCAGCTGCGCCGCATTGGTCGCCAGCTCGCCGACCATGACCACGACATTGCCCTTGTGGCCGGCCAGCCGCGCCAGCTCCTCCATCTCCAGCGTGCCGGACTGGCGCTCGTCCGAGCCGACGAAGACCACGCCGTCCGGCAGGGTGTCGCCGTCCGGCTTGCGGTTGACGAAGACCAACGGGATCTTGGCCTCCACCGTCAGCTGCGACATCTGCGGCGTGGCCGAGGTGTCGACCGGGTTGACGATGATGGCGTCGACGCCGGAGGCGATGAAGTTCTGGATCTGGCTGGTCTGGTTGCCGATGTCGCCCTTGGCGTCCTCGAACTGGATCTCGGCGCCCTTCGCCTTGGCTTCCTCGGTCATCGCGTTGCGCAGGATGGTCAGGAAGTTGTCGTCGAAATGGGCCATCGACACGCCGATCTTGGTCGCGGCCTCGGCGGGCAGCGACAGCAGAGCGGCGGCGGCGAAGGCGAGCAGGGTTCTCTTCATCAGGCGTCCTCCCATGTTTCGGCCCGGATGCCCGAGCCGTCCGGTTCGTGCCGGTTCTGTGTCCGGTGACGGTAGATCGCGCCGCCGGACGGCTCAATCAGCCCGTGATGGAATCTATCAAATTCCTTCACAGACTCGTGGATTTCTCTGAGGGATCTCCATCATTCGGCCGCCCTCCGAGCCAGCGCCGCGGCCAGATGGTCGATGCTGCCCCGCAGCGCGCCGGCGATGTCGGGATCGGCGTGGACGCTGGCGGCGAAGGGCTCGAAGGAGACGGGGCCGCGATAGCCGCCGGCGCGCAGCCCCTGGATCTGAAGCGCATTGCCGATCATGTCGTCCGGGCCGACCAGCACGCGATGCGCGTCGCGCAGCGCGGCCAGCGGCACCGTGCCGTCCTCCACCCCGGAGATGTGGACCAGCCCGGTGCGCTCGGGGAACAGATCCGGCTCTCCCGCCAGGTGATGGTGGAAGCTGTCGTGCACCAGCCGGAAGCGGTCGCCGAGGCCGAGCGCGTCGATCGCCGCCACGGCCTCGCGCTTGGAGCGGAGCGAGCAGATCTCGAAACCGAGCGGCTCGACCAGGCCGAGGATGCCGGAATCGGCCAGGATCGGGGCCAGGCCGGACAGCGCCCGGCGCAGCCCGGCGCGCCGCTCCTCCGGCGGCGGCTGCCAGCCGGCGTCGTTGACCGGCACCAGCACCAGCGCACCGGCGCCGCACCCCCGCGCATAGTCCGCCAGCGCCCGGGCCTCCTCGGCCCGCGCCCCGGTCCAGTCGTTGAAGCGCTGCAGCGCGTTGATCGACAGGATGGTCAGGTCGCATTGCGCCGCCAGCCGCGCCACCGCCTCCGCCGCCAGGCCGCCCGCGATCGTGCCATCGCCGAGATCGTTGCGGATCTCGACGCCGCGGCAGCCGAGGCCGGCGGCGAGGTCGAAGAACCGGGGCACATCCAGGGCCGGCGCCACCATGTGGTTCAGCGCCACCACGACATCCGTCTCCATCCCGTCACCCTTATGATTGATTAACAATCATATTGCTTCGTTTCAGTGCCGATGATGGAAGCCATGTGATTGAATATCTGTCAACGACATTTGCAAATGCCCCTGCACGGCGCGGTCCCAGTTCAGTTTGACCTTGCAGGCGCAAATCCGTATTGATGATTAAGCCATCAACGAGAGGATTGGATGCGGCGCGGCAGCTGGCAGGGCCCCACCATCGCCGAGATCGCGGCCGAGGCCGGCGTCTCGACCGCCACGGTCGACCGTGTGGTCAACGGCCGCGGCGGCGTGGCGCCGGACAAGGCGCAGGCGGTGCTGGCGGCGCTGGAGCGGCGGCAGGGCCCGGCCGCCCCAGCCGAGGCGCCATCGATCCGGCTGGGCTTCGCCTGCGATTCGGGCCGCACCTTCACCGCCACCCTGATCCAGGCGCTGGAGCGGGTGGCGGCGGAGGATCCGGGGCTGGGCCTGGAGATTTTCACCCAGCCGACCGCGGAGGTCGACCCGCCGAACTTCGCCGACCGGGTCGCGGCGATGCTGTCGCGCTGTGACGGGCTGCTGCTGGTGGCGCGCGAGCATTTCGCCATCAACCGGGCGGTCCAAGCCGGCGCGGCGGACGGCACGCCGGTGGTCTGCCTGACCACGGACCTGCCAGGATCGCGCCGCACCGCCTATGTCGGCATGGACCAGGAGCGGGCGGGGTCGACCGCCGCCTGGCTGATGGGCCGGCTGACCGGCGGGCGCCCGGGGCGGATCGTGCTGGTCGCCAGCGCGCCCTACCGCTGCCAGGAGGAGCGCGAGATCGGCTTCCGCCGCGTGCTGCGCACCGAGTTCCCGACCCTGTCGGTCGAGGAGAGCATCCATTCGAGCGACGATCCCGACATCGCCCACGCCACTATGCGCCAGATCCTGGCGGCGGGGCCGGCGCCGCTCGGGGTCTACAACACCGCCGGCGGCAATGTCGGCATCGCCCGGGCGATCGCCGAGGCCGGGCTGACGGGCGCCGTGGCCTTCATCGGCCATGAGCTGAACGAGAACTCCGCCCGGCTGCTGGAGGAGGGCGGCATGGATGCCGTGCTGAGCCACGACGTGGCGGCGGAGTTGCGCCAGGCGATCGCGATCATCCGCGGCCGACTCGCCGGCACTCCGGTGCCGGAGGAGGCGCCGGCCCGGCCGCTGATCGTGACCAAGTACAACCGGTAGGTCCGTCGCCCCTCAAATATTCTCCGACACATACAGCTCGAACGGCACCAGAATCTGGCCCGGCGGCTCGGGAGCCGGCATCTCGACGGCGCGCACCATCGCCTCCACCGCCCGCGCCGCCAGGAGCGCGGTCGGGGTCGAGATCACCGCGGTCAGGACGCCGTCGATCAGCGCGGCGCGGGCCTTGGCCGTCAGCTCGTTGCACACGATCGCCACCGGCGCATGGGCCGTCTCCTGCCGCGCCGCCTCGATCACGCCCTCGGTGCCGCCGCCGCAGATGTAGAGGCCGACCAGGTCGGGGTTCCGAGCCATCAGGTCGTGCGTCGCCTCACGCGCGATCCGCGCGTCCTCAAGGTTGATCAGCGGCTCCAGCAGCCGGAATTCCGGCGCGTGCTCGCGGAAGTAGGAGCGGAACGAGATCTCCGCCGTCTCCTGGCACAGATAGCGGTGGCTGCCGACGATGATGCCGACCTTGCCGGGCGTCCGCGCCGTCTTCGCCACTATCCAGGCGGCGGTCCGGCCCTCCTTCCGGTTGTCGCGGCCGATATAGCCGGCGCGATCCTCGGCCATCAGGTCGGTCAGGACGGCGAAGACCGGAACGCCGTCGCGCCGCAGGTCGGCGATCGCCTCCGACACATGCGGATGGTCGACCGAGACCACGGCCAGCGCGTCCACCCGGGCCCCGACCCGGCGCAGAGCCTCGACGATGGTCGCCGGCGACAGCTCCTCCATGAACTCGACCACGGGCCGGCCCCGCACCGCGGCACAGGCGGCGGTGGCGGCCTGAAGGTCCACGGCGAGTTGCTGGTAGAAGGGAACCTCCCGCTTCTGCAGCAGGAAGCCGAAGGTACGGATCGGCAGCTCCCCCCGCAGCCGCTGCTGCAGCAGCGTGGTGGCGTGATAGCCGATCGCCTCGGCGGCGCGCAGCACGCGCTCGGCCGTCCCCTCGCGCACCGGATGGCGCTGGTTCAGCACCCGGTCGACGGTGGCGACGCTGACGCCCGCCGCCGTGGCGAGGTCGGCGATGGTGGGGCGCCTGCTCATCTGCTTCCGCTATCAGATCCGATCACGGCAGCCTGCCATGGTATGACTGAAAATGATAGATTCTATCATCACTGCATTGAGGCAAGCGGAGCCCCGGGTTACGCTCCCTGCACATCCGCGGACAAGCGGAGGTGATGCAGGAGGACGCGATGCCCGGGGAGATCGGCCGCAGGGATTACAGCCTGGTCGGGGCGGAGGCGCGGCGCGCGGTCGAGACCGGGCTGGCCGGGGCCGCCTGGTACGCCAGCCCGATCCCGCGCAAGGAGATGAAGGAGCTGATGCGCCGGTCGGACGGGCCGGCGATCCGCGACACGCTGATCTGGTTCGCGGCGCTCGCGATCACCGGCGGGCTCGGCGGCGTCTTCTGGGGCAGCTGGTGGGCCGTGCCGTTCTTCCTGGCCTATGGCGTGCTGTACGGCTCGGCCTCGGACAGCCGCTGGCACGAATGCGGCCACGGCACCGCCTTCAAGACGCGGTGGATGAACGACGCCGTCTACCACATCGCCTGCTTCATGATCCTGCGCGAGCCGACGGTCTGGCGCTGGAGCCACACCCGGCACCACACCGACACCATCATCGTCGGCCGCGACCCCGAGATCGCCGCGCCGCGCCCGCCCAATCTCCTGGGCATCGTCCTGAACATCTTCATGCTGAAGGGCAGCGCGGTCGCGATCCGCAAGCTGTTCGTGCACGCGGCCGGCCGGCTGACGGCGGAGGAGGAGACCTTCATCCCGGAGATGGAGCGCTGGAAGGTGTTCCTGGTCGCCCGGATCTATCTCGCGATCTTCGCCGCGGTGATCGCCGCCTGCCTGGCGCTGGGCAGCATCCTGCCCGCCATGTATGTCGGGCTGCCGACTCTCTATGGCGGCGGCATGGTCCTGTTCTTCGGCCTGACCCAGCATGCCGGCCTGGCCGAGGACGTGCTGGACCACCGGCTGAACAGCCGCACTGTCTACATGAACCCGGTGTTCCGCTTCCTGTACTGGAACATGAACTACCATGTGGAGCACCACATGTTCCCGATGGTGCCCTATCACGCTTTGCCGAAGCTGCACGCGGCGATGAAGCACGACTGCCCGCCGCCCTATCCGAGCTGCTGGGCCGCCTATCGCGAGATCATCCCGACCCTGCTGCGGCAGCTGCGCGACCCGCGCCACCATGCCGTCCGGCGGCTGCCCGCCGGCGCGTCGCCCGGGCCGGCGATCGCAGGCGCCCAGGCCGCGCCGGCCGAATGACGCGCATCGACCAGGGAGGACAGAGCATGGACGGCTGGATCGCGGCCTGCGCGGCGGATGAGATCGACGAGGAGGATGTGATCCGCTTCGACCATGGCGGCCGGACCTTCGCCATCTACCGCACCGAGGACGACCGCTACTTCGCCACCGACGGGCTGTGCACGCATGAGCAGGTGCATCTCGCCGACGGGCTGGTGATGGGCACGATCATCGAATGCCCGAAGCACAATGGCCGCTTCGACTTCACCACCGGCGCGGCCAAGGGGGCGCCGGTCTGCGTCGCCCTGCTGACCTATCCCGTGAAGGTCGAGGGCGGGCAGGTCTTCCTCCGGCTGGGATCCTGACGCTTGGCCGGGATGGTGATCGTTGGCGCCGGCGAGGCCGGAGCCCGGGCGGCGGCGGCGCTGCGCGAGGAGGGCTGGGACGGCCCGGTCACGCTGGTCGGCGACGAGGTGCATCCGCCCTATGAGCGCCCGCCTTTGTCCAAGGCCGCGCTGCTGGCGGAGGCGGAGCCGGTTGCGACCACCGTCCTGGACCGCGATCGCGCCGCCGCGCTGGGCATCGACATGATCCTGGGGACCGAGGTCACGGCGATCGACCGCACGGCCTGCGCCGTGGACCTGGCCGATGGGCGCACCCTGCCCTATTCCCGGCTGCTGCTGGCGACCGGGGCGCGGCCGCGGCGGCTGACCCTGCCGGGCCATGAGCGGGCCCTGTATCTGCGCCGCTTCGACGATGCGCTGGCGCTGCGGCCGCTGCTGCGCCCCGGCACGCGGCTGGCCATCATCGGCGGCGGCTTCATCGGGCTGGAGCTGGCGGCGGCCGCGGTCTCGCGCGGCTGCGCCGTGACCCTGGTCGAGGCCCAGCCTCGCATCCTGATGCGCGGCGTCCCGGCCGAGATCGCCGCGGTGATCGCGGCTCGGCACCGCGCCGCCGGAATCGACCTCCGCACCGGCAGCGGCATCGAGCGGATCGAGCCGGACGCCGTGGTGCTGGCCGATGGCAGCCGGATCGCGGCCGACGCGGTGATCGCCGGCATCGGCGCGGTGCCGGAGACCGCGCTGGCGGAGGCCGCCGGCCTGGCGGTCGACAACGGCATCGCCGTCGACGCGACGCTGGCGACCAGCGACTCCGCCATCTTCGCGGCCGGGGACTGCGCCGCCTGCGCCCATCCGCTGTATGCCGGCCGCCGCATCCGGCTCGAGGCCTGGCGCAACGCCCAGGACCAGGGGGCGCTGGCCGCGCGCAACATGCTGGGCCGCGGCGAGGCGATCAGGGCGGTGCCCTGGTTCTGGTCGGCCCAGTACGAGCTGACGCTGCAGATCGCCGGCCTGGCCGATGAAGGGCGGACGATGGTCGCGCGCGACCTGGGCGACGGGGCGCAACTGCTGTTCCACCTGGCGGCGGACGGAAGGCTGGTCGCCGCCGGCGGCATCGGGCCCTTGGGCAAGATCGCCCGCGAGATCCGGCTGGCCGAGATGCTGATCGCCCAGCGCGCGGCCCCCGACCCCGACGCGCTCGCCTCGCCCGCGGTCAGGCTGAAAACCCTGCTGGCCGCGTGAACCCGGCGAAGCGGGCGGTCTGTGCCCCTATCCGATCAGGCGGTCGAGCTCATCCATCAGCGCGGCCGCCGAGGCCGGGGAGGGCGCCGCCTCCGCCTCGAGCTTCGCCACATCCTTGAGCAGGTAGCGGGCAATCTTCTCCAGCGTCGGATAATCGAACAGCAGCGAGGCGGGCAGCGCGCAGCCGAGGCTCTTGTTCAGGCTGTCCAGCGGATAGATGGGTGACATTTTAGACCGGATAGATGGGTGACAGATGCGTCGGGGTGGGGCGCCAGCGCCCCACCGCCCCAACCCCACCCCGAACCGTACTC